>JAKLHH010000033.1 GCA_022710245.1 Myxococcota bacterium | reverse complement strand
CCTCGCGGACCTCGACCTCACCGGGACGCGCATCATCGCCGACCAGGACATCGCGGTCTTCGCCGGGCACAACTGCAGCTTCGTCCCCTACAACAAGTGGGCGTGCGACCACCTCGAGGAGCAGATGTTCCCGGTCAAGTCCTGGGGCAAGCGCTACATCGCGAGCCAGACGATCTCCTCGAAGGACCCCTCGGTCTATCGCGTGGTCTCGGCGGACAAGGGCAACACCATCACCTTCACGCCGGCGGTGCAGGCGCCGGTGACGCTCGACGAGGGCAAGTTCATCGAGCTCACCACCGACCAGGACTTCGAGGTGACCGGCACCGGCCGCTTCGCGCTGGTGCAGTTCATGGTGGGCCAGAACTACTCGGGCTCGACGGCGGACGCCGCGCCCGGCGACCCCTCCATGTCCCTCGCGGTGCCGGTCGAGCAGTACCGCAAGTCGTACAACTTCCTCGCGCCGGAGACCTACGACCAGAGCTACGTCAACATCACGGCGCCCGCCGCCGCAGAGGTGCGGCTCGACGGCGCGCCCATCGCCCCCACCGCGTTCGCCCCGCTCGGCAGCTCGGGCTACAAGCTGGCGAAGCTGAAGATCGGCGGCGGCTCGCACGCGATCGAGTCGACGATCGAGGTCGGCATCTCCGTCTACGGGGTGGGCTCGTACACTTCCTATATGTATCCGGGCGGGCTCGACCTGAAGCTCTTGCTCTACTAGCCCCTGCGCTCATCTCATCGCGGACCAGGTCCAGCTCACGTCGGTGCCGGTCTTGCGCGCCCCGAAGTAGATGCCGGTGCCCGCGCCCGCGACGACCACGGCGCCGATCGCCGTCCAGAACCACCACCGCTTGTAGATCGGCACGCGCGCTGCCTGGGCGCCGGAGGGGGCCGCGGGATCCTTGCCGGTCACCGCGCGGTAGAGCTGCGGCCCGAGGCAGGCGCCGAGGGCGTCGTCGCTGGCGCCGCTGCAGCGCAGCCACAGCGGCGGGCGGTCGCCGCGCGCCCAGAGGAGCTCGGCCTGGCGCCCTGCCGCCGCGGCGCTCACCGCGAGCCAGCCTGCCGGCGCCCCGACCACGCGGAGCAGCAGCTCGGGCGCCGGAGCGCCCCCGCGGTCGAGGGAGCCGAGGAGCTCGCGCGCGGTGTCCTCGCTGGGCGCGCGCTCCAGGCTGAGGCTCGCGTCGGCGCCCCGGGCCTCCACGCGCACCAGGCTGCCGGTCGCGCGGTAGCCAGGCGTCGCCACGCGGAGGTGGTGGAGCCCGACCGCGGCGGTCACGGTCGTCGGCCCTCGCCCCGCCGGGCGTCCGTCGAGGAAGATCTCGGCGCCAGCCGGGCTGGTCGCGATCCGCAGCGGCGCGCGAGCCGCGCTGGCCCTCGCCTGGCGGGCCGCTGCGATGAACGACTCCACGCGCGGCGGCAGCTGCCCCTCGGCCGGGCCACGGTGGCCGAGCGCGAAGGCGAGCGAGAGCGCGCGCTCGGCTGCCTCGCGCTGCTCGAGCGCGAGGTGGTTGAGCGCCTCCTGCTGCGCCAGCTCACCGAGGAGCTCCAGCTCGGCCGGTGCCGACGCGAGCTGCGCCATCACCGCCTGCGCGCGTCCCAGCTCGGCCAGCGCCTCGGCGAAGCGCAGCCGGCGGTAGCTCTCCCGCGCCCGCCCGAGCCCTGCGCGCACGCCGGCGAGCTCGCTCGCGCGCGGGTCGCTGGAGCTGCTCGCGCGCGCGCGCGCGGAGATCGCCGACCGCCCATCCTCCTCGGCGACCTTGAGGTACGGCTGCCGCGCCAGGGCTCGCGCCGCGCCGGCAGCGTCAGCACCGAGGAAGATCCGCACGGGGACCGCCTCGCCCCGCACCTGCGCCGGCCCGGCGCAGCCGCCGAGGCCGAGGGCCGTGAGCGCGAGCAGCGTGAGCGTCGCGGCGGCGCGGGCCGGCACCGTCACCTCCGCGGAGCCCCGGCCCCCGCGAGGAGGGCCGCGCCGAGGGGGACCGCGTCGTCCCCGAGCTCGCTCTGCACGATGGTCTGCATGCGCCTGCGTCCGCTGAAGAGGTGCGGCGCCGCCGTCCGCCGGACAGCGCGGACGAGCGAGGCGCCGAAGGCCCCCACCACGCCGCCGCCGAGGACGACGTGGCTGGGGGAGAGGATGTTGATCACGTTGGCGGCGGCGAGGCCGAGCAGGCGGACGCCGTCATCGACGATCTCCCGCACGAGCGGGTCGCCCGCGCGATACGCGACGCAGAGCTGGCTGCTCAGCAGCACGCTCGTGCGCGGGGTGAGGTCGGCCTCCAGCGAGCAGCTGCGGCCGCCCCCGAAGATCGCCTCCTTGAGCCGCGCGAGGAAGGCGGTCTTGGAGGCGTACGCCTCGAGGCAGCCCGCGTTGCCGCAGCCGCAGCGACGGCCGCCTGGCACCACCACGATGTGCCCGAGCTCGCCGGCGAGGTCGCCGAGCCCGCGCAGCAGGCGGCCGCCGTGGATCACCGCGCCGCCGACGCCGGTGCCGACGAAGAAGCCGGTCACCGTGTCGCCGCCGCGCGCGGCGCCGCAGCAGTACTCGGCGGCGAGTCCGAGGTTGACGTCGTTGCCGAGCCGCACCGGCGCGTCGAAGAGGCGGCTCGCCAGCTCGACGACGGGGACCTGTGACCAGCCGAGCGCCGGGGCCAGGACCGCGGTCCCCTCGTGGACCGCGGAGGGCACCGCCAGCCCGATCGCCTTGACGCGGCGCCGGCTGGCGCCCGCGTCGGCGAGCGCCTCGCGGGCGCAGCGACGCGCTCGCGCGAGCACCGCCTCGGGGTCGGTGTCCTTGACCTTCTTCTTGGCGCGCCCGCGCACGGTCCCATCAGCCGCCACCGCCAGGGCCAGGATCTTGGTGCCGCCGATGTCGATGCCGAGATACAAGCGCGCTCCTCGCGTACGTCTCCCCAACCTACGCGGGGGCGGGCCGTCGCGTCAACACAGCGCGGTGGTCAGCGGTGGTCAGCGGGCTCGCAGGAGCGGTGAGGAGCTCAGGGACGGTCGAGGACGGTGGTGTTGGCGATCCGCACGCTGCCCGCCTCGATGCGGGCCACGACCTCGAGCTCTCGCGCGTCGAGCTCTCGCGCGTCGAGCTTGAGGATCTCGTAGCGCTGCTCGGGCCCCACCCCGGTGACGAGGAGCGTCTCCCTCTGTGGTGATAGCGCGCCGCGAGCTGCATGCCGCCATCGACGCGCAGCGAGCCGTCGCGGCTGAAGGTCGAGGTGGTGGGCACGATGGGCGAGGGCTCGCTCGCCTGTCCGTTGGTGCTGTAGATACGAGCCGTGGAGGTGGCTCTTCCCGGGGACGAGCCCGGAAGGATCTGATGCCCTGCCGCGTCTGTCGCCCCCCAAAAAAGAACGCCCCGCCTCATCAGAGGCGGGGCGCGGGTCGGCACTCGCTGAGCGCCGGTTTAGACGAGGGCGCCGTCGGAGGACGTGCGCGGGTCAGGCTACTCCGCGACGGAGAAGGGGCCGGGGAGCGGCGGCGGCAGCATCGCGGACAGCGGGCTCGGCACATTCACCGTGCCGGCGAAGGGGCTGGCGTAGCCGGTGCCGCGCGGGTTCGCGTAGGCCGTGCCGCCGCGGTTCGCGACGGAGAAGCCCTGCGGCGAGGTCGCGGTGGCCTGCTGGAGCAGCGGGCTGAGGTGCACGTTGCGGAGCGGGCCGGTGATGCCGATCCCGCCGAGGGGCGTCACGTAGGGGCGCGCCATGGCGAGCGTGGTCAGGTGCGCGGGGATCTTGGCGGCCTGCCAGGCGGCGGCGATCGGGGTCACCGGCGAGGTGACGCCGAAGGGGACCATGGGGCCCATGGTCTGTGCGTGAGCCGAGGTGGCGACGAGCCCGATGCCCAGGACAAGCGCGATGGCGGTGATGGCGGTCTTCATAGTTCCACTCTCTCCTCTCCAGGTCCGCAGGCCATGGCCTGCAGGGTCGTTGGTGTGCGGGTCCACTTGGGTTCGCGGTCCGCGCGGCCTCCCAACCGCGCGGCCCCCTCGCGACCTGCGCCAGGGTCCTAGAGCAAGCGGGATGCCACGAGCCTGGAGAGAGAACGTCGACGGTTTCCGGCCGTCGAGGCCGCAGCTGATCCTCCGGAAGTCGAAAGGGCGGCTCCACCCGGATCGGCCAGCGGCGCAGCGACGTGAGCATGGTTGCTCAGCGAAGGGCGTAACGCCGCTGATCGAGAGCAGGTGTCGAGCGAGAGCAGGTGGTGATCGAGAGAGTGATCGAGAGAGCAGGTGCTGAGCGAGAGCAAGTGTGGAGGGGAGAGCAGAGCGAGGCGCGGCGAGGCGCGGCGAGGCGGGGACGAGGCGAGGACCGACGGAGCCGAGGCGCTGCTCTAGATCCCGCAGTGGTAAGAGCAGGTGTTCGCCGCGCACTGCCAGGCACCGACGCACATCGGGTGAATCAGGTTCGAGCAGTCGGCGGTGGTGGTGCAGAAGGTCTCGGGGACGCAGGTGTCGCTCGCGTCGGGGTAGCTGCCGTCGAGGTGGCACTTCTGGCCGGCGGGGCACTGCAGGCCGGCGATGCCGCCGCAGAGCTGGTCCTTGATGCAGGCCGGGACCGCGCCGCCGTTGATGCCCTTCATCTCGCAGTGCGTGCCCTGGGCGCACTTCACGTTCGCGCAGGTCTGGGTCGGGTCCTGGATGCAGACCGGGATGGCGCCGCCGTTGATGCCCTTCATCTCGCAGTGCGTGCCGGGGGCGCAGAGCACCACCGCGCAGGTCGCTGCGGTGTCCTTCAGGCAGACCGGGACGGCGCCGCCGTTGATGCCCTTCATCTCGCAGTGCGTGCCCTTGGCGCACTTCACGTTCGCGCACGTCTGGCTGGTCTTCACGCACTTGCCGCTGGCGTCGGGATACTCACCGGCGAGGACGCAGGTCTGGCCGGCGGGGCAGGTGAGGCCCGCGATGCCGCCGCAGATCTTCGCCTTGGACAGCGAGTCCTCCTTGCCATCCTCCGCCACCGGGTCGCTCTCGTCGCTCGGGTCGAGGTTGCTGCAGCCGGTCAGGGCCACCAGACCGAAAGCCATCGCCAGCCAAGAAGCGCGCGTGAACATGAAACTCTCTCCTGCCCGGTCAGCCCGGGCTGCGTGACGAACGTCTCTGCTTCTCTTGTTCCCCTCACCTGGAAGACGGTGCCGGTGCGTGGGTGTCGCACAAGAACCGTCCGCTCGTCCGGGTACCGTCCACCCTCGAAGGTCGGCTATCATGCCTCATGCCTCGCCCCCTGGAGAAGCGGCTGCAGGCCCTCGACCGGCCGCTCGTCTTCCTCGCGCTCTTCGCGGTCCTCCTCTATCTCGCGCAGCTCTTCCGCCTGGTGCCGGCCTCGCTGCGGCTCCCGGCCTTCTGGGTGAGCTTCGCCATCGACCTCACCTTCCTCGTCGACCTGATCGCGAAGTGCGCGGTCCTCGGCCGCTCCTACCTGAAGAGCCCCTGGTTCGTCATCGACCTGATCAGCACCACGCCGGTCATCGGCTCGGCGATCGAGGCCTTCGCGCTGGTCGGGCCGCACCTCCGCTTCATGAGCGCGGTGCGGATCGCGCGCGTGGCCCGGGTGGGCCGCGCCGCGCGCCTCGCCTCGATCGCCCGCGTCGCCCGCGTCGCCCGCGCCCTGCGCGTCGCGCGCGGGCTCCAGTTCCTCCGCGTGGTGCCCGCGCACGTGCAGCGGACTCCCGCCTTCGATCGCGCGCTCCGGCTCGGCGTCCCCACCGTGCTCGCCTGCTTCGTCGGGCTCGCCTCCTACGTGGAGCACCTGGAGCTGAGCACGCTCCGCGCCGACCTGGCGGCGCGCGTCCAGCAGGCGCGTACGCGCGCCGAGCTCGAGGCGCTCCCCGGGCGGCTCCCTCCGGCGGCGCTGCTCCGCGAGCCGCTGACCGCGCACCTCGTGCTCCACCGCGAGGAGGGCGGCCAGCGCCACCGGCTCCTCTTCGCCGCCGAGCCGGCGCTGGCGCGCTCCGATCGGGTGCAGGGGCTGCTGGTCGTCTTCCTGCTGCTGACCGTGGTGACGATGGCCGCGATGGGGCGCGGCCTGGCGCGCGACCAGCGCCGCGGCGCGGAGGCGGCCATCCTCGAGCAGTGCTTCTCGCCGCCGATCGTCGACAGCTTCTTCCACCGGCCCGAGATCCTCGACCGCTACTACCAGCCCTGGATGAGCGTCTTCTTCATCGACGTGCGCGGCTTCACCGCCGCCACGCAGCGGCACGCGGGGGACCTCGAGGGGCTCGCGCTCCGCCTGCGCCAGGTGATGGACATCGCGCGCGAGGAGATCGTCGTGGGCTTCCACGGCGTGGTGGACAAGTTCATGGGCGACGCGGTGATGGGGTGGATCGGCGGGCAGTTCTCACGGCACTGGGCCACCATCGCCGAGCTCCGCGAGGTGCTGCTCTTCGACGCCCTCGAGGCGGCCGCGAACGACGTCAACACGCTCGCCCGGGAGCTCGCTCGCCTCGAGAGCGAGAACGAGCGCGAGCTGCAGGGGCGGCGGGGCAACGCGGACGAGCTCCGCGGGGCGCTGGAGGAGGCCCGCGCGCGGCTCCGCGCCGAGGAGGAGCGGCAGCGCGAGCTCCTCGCGGCCTCCCCGGACCTGCACGCGCGCCACGAGGCCGCCGAGCGCGAGTACCAGCGCCAGGTGGCGCGGGCGGCCGTGCTCTGCATGCTCCGCATCTCCGAGCGGGTGGCGGGGCAGGGTGACCCCGAGGCCTTCCGCGAGCTGAAGATCGGCGTCGCCTCGGGGCCGGTCTGCGTCGGCAACTTTGGCTCCACCGAGCAGGTCGGCTTCACCATCCTCGGCCCCACCGTCAACCGCGCCGCGCGCCTCGAGCCAGCCTCCCACCAGTGTGGCTGCCGGGTGCTCGTCGACCAGGCGACCTTCGAGCTGTGCGGCGAGGACGAGGCGCTCGCCTTCCGGCGCTGGGGCGGGATCGAGGTGAAGGGGATCGAGGGCCAGCTGCCGGTCTACGAGCCGCTGCGCGTCAGCGCGGAGACGCGCGCGCTGCTCGAGACCTTCCACCGCGCCCGCGAGCGCGCGGAGGCGGGCGCGCTGGAGGAGGCGCGGGCGCTCTTCCAGCGCGCCGACGCCGAGCGTCCCGGCGGGGATCCCGCCGCGCGGCACTGGGTCACCAGCGTCGAGGCGGCGCTCGCGCAGGGCAGCCGCGAGCTCGCGACGTACCGGGCCAGCAAGGGGTAGCAGGGCCTACCGGTCTCAGAGCCCCGGCGTGAACCGCTCGACCCGCGCCGCGCCGGGCGTGCCGCCGATCAGGAGGACGCCGCCGTCCGCGAGGCCCACCGCGGAGTGGCCCGCCCGCTTGTCCTTCAGCGGGACCTCGACGATGTCGCCGGCGCCGATCGCGGTCCGGCAGGGGCAGCTCGCCGGGACCAGCTCCGCCGAGGCGAGCCCGCCGCCGGCGTCGAGCCCGCCAGCGACGAAGAGCCGCTGCTGGCCGCCTGGACCGCGCACCAGCGAGGCGCTGTGGAGGGCGCGCTCGTGGCGCAGGTGCCCGAGCAGCCGCGGCGCGTCCGGCCGGTCCGAGTCGACGCAATAGATCTCGTCGAAGTAGGTGTCGACGGCGCTGTCTCGACGGTGACCGCCGCTCAGGTAGAGGGCGGAGCGCTTGCCGTCCTCGCAGGTGACGACCGTCCCGGCAGTCGCCGCGCGCGCGCGCCCGGCGGCGAACCCGGGCAAGCTGCTGAAGCAAGGCCCCTCGCACGTGCCGCGGCAGCTCCCCTCGAGGCAGAAGAGGTCGGAGGGCTCCGGCGCGGTGGTCCAGCCGCCGCCTGCCAGGTAGACGCTCTTGCCGTCGTCGAGGAGCCCCGCCGCGGGCCGGAACCGCGGGGCGCTCATCACTCCCTTGATCGGCGTGGTGCCCTTCAGGTCGTAGAGCTCGGCGGTGTCGGAGGCGAGGCCGCTCGCGCCGCTGCCGCCCGCGATGAGCACGCGCCCGCCAGCGAGCGGGATCGCGGCGTGCTCGGCCCGTGGCGCTCCGAGCGCAGGCAGCGCGCTGAGCTGTTCTCCCTGCAGGCGATCGACGGTGCTGCTCGCGACAGGCGCCTTCAGGCCGTCCTTGGTCAGGCCGCCGGTGAGGAGGAGCGAGCCGTCGGGCAGGACCGCGCCCTCCAGGCTGCTCCGGGCGCGCGAGAGCTTGGCCACGAGCGTCGTCGCGACGCTGGTCACAGGGTCGAAGACCTCGACGGTGTCATAGGGTGTCCCCGTCAGCACGGTGCCGGGGCTGAGCCAGCCGCTGAGGTTGACGCCGCCGGCCACGACCACCCGCCCGTGCGGGGCCGGATCGGGGAGGAGCGCGGCGGCCAGGTTCGAGCGCGCCGCCAGCAGGGAGCCCACCGTGTTCGAGGTGTCCGCGCAGTCGACGTAGACCGCGACCTGCTTGAGGTCCTTGCTGTAGACGAAGGGCGGGCTCGCGCCCACCACCTTGCCGCCCGGAGGGCAGAACGCCCCGGGGGCGCTGCTGAGCAGGACCGTGTAGCGTGCGCCGGCGCTCAGCGCGAGCTCGTCGAAGAGCGCCTGCTTGGCGCTCGACCCGCTCGAGGGCACCGAGGTCGTCGCCACCACCTGCTTCGTGCTCGCGTCGAGGACCTGGACGGTGAAGCTCGGTCCGAACCCGGTCCCGAAGGTCGCGGTCGCGGGGTGGTAGATCTCGAGGACGAGCTCACGACCGGCGCAGGCACCGAGGAGCGCCGCGGCGGTGAGGAGGAGGACCGAGCGCATACCCCGTTATCGCCCGGAGCCCCGCCGCTGGCAAGCGGCGCGGCCCTCCGGGCCCTCCGGGGTGCGGCCGCTCCCCGGCTGTCGCTCAAGGCTCGATCACCGGCGGCGCGTGGGGACCCCCGCTCGCGCCTCAGCGGTAGCGCCGCAGGAGCCGCTTGAAGTTCATGCGGTCGAGGCCGGCCGCCCGCGCCGCCGCCGAGACGTTGTTGCCATGCCGCGCGAGCTGACCGAGCAGGTAGGCGCGCTCCCAGCGCTCGATCACCTCGGCCTTGTGCTCGGTGAAGGGGCGATCGAGGTCGATGGCGCCCGTCTGACCAGGCGCCGCGGCGCCCGTGACCGCGCCCGCGCCTGCGCCGCTGACCAGGGTCGGCGGGGCGCCGAGCCCGCCGCTCAGCGCGAGCGTCCGCTCGATGAAGTTTCGCAGCTCGCGCACGTTCCCCCGCCAGGGGAGCGCGCGCAGCCGGCTCCAGTTCTCCTCGGAGATGCCGCCGATGATCTCGTCCACCCGCGCGGGCTCGTCGGGCAGGCTCTGGGCGACGAAGTGTCGTACGAGCAGCGGCAGGTCCTCGAGGCGCTCGCGCAGCGCGGGCAGCTTCACCCGCAGCACCGCGAGCCGGTAGTAGAGGTCCTCGCGGAAGCTGCCGCGGTTCACCTCGCGCGCGAGGTCGCGGTTGGTCGCGGCGACGAGGCGGACGTCGACCTTCTCGGCCTGCGTGGCGCCGAGGCGGCGCACCTGCTTCGACTCGAGGACGCGCAGCAGCTTGGGCTGCAGCTCGAGCGGGAGCTCGCCGATCTCGTCGAGGAACAGGGTGCCGCCGTCGGCCTCACGGAAGCGCCCGTCGGCCCGGCTCACGGCGCCGGTGAAGGCGCCGCGCTCGTGGCCGAAGAACTCGCTCTCGATGAGCGTGGTCGGCACCGCCGCGCAGTCGAGCACCACGAAGGGGCCGCCGGCTCGCCGGCTCGCGCGGTGCAGCGCCGCCGCCACCAGCTCCTTGCCGGTGCCGCTCTCGCCCTCGACGAGGACGGTGGCGTCGGTCGGCGCGGCGCGCTCGAGGAGCCCGAAGAGCTCGCGCATCCGCGGCGAGCGACCGACCAGCCCGGCCAGCTCCTCGCGCTCGCTGGCCGGGACCCTGACCCCGGCGCCGGTGAGCGAGAACTGGAGCACGGCCTGGCCCAGGCGCAGGCTCGCGGCCTGCGGGAGCCAGGCCTCGCCGACGCGGATCCCGTTCAGCCAGGTCCCGTTGGTGCTGTCCAGGTCCCGCAGCCGGTAGCCCCGGGGGCCGGCCTCGAGCTCGAGGTGGAACCTCGAGACGGTGGGGTCGGCGAGCACCACGTCGTTGCTCGGGTGCGAGCCGACGGTGAGGCGCGGCGAGGAGAGGCGGCGCTCCCCGACGAGCGGCCCGGAGAGCAAGACCTCGCTCACCTGCCGCTGCGGCACGCCGCCCGGGCCGACCACGAGCTGGGTGGCGGCCTCGGAGGGGCCGTCGCTGCGCCCCCGGTCGCCGCGCCCCGGGTCCCGACGCCCCGGATCTGCGCGCTGGTCACGCTCCTTCACGCGTCCTCACTTCAGCTCCACCGAGAGCTGGGTCTCGCGATCGGGCTCGATCGTCACGCGCCGCTCGGAGCGGAGGTGGCGCTTCGGGTTGAGCAGCAGGACCCGGTGCGGGCCAGCCGGGAGCTGGTGCCCGACGAGCGGCGTGCTCTGGATCAGCTTGCCGTCGACGTAGACGTCCGACCACGGCTCGCTGTTCACGGAGAGGCGACCGACGCCGCGCGGCTCTGGCCGGGTCTTCGCCGGTCGCTTCGAGTCGGGCACCAGCCTCGGTCGCAGCACCAGGCTGGCGCCTGCTTGCAGGACCACGGTCTCGCGGTGCGGCCGGTGACCGGCGAGCAGCACGCGGACCTCGATCGGGTGGGCCGGGTCGAGGCCGGCGAGCGTCACCGGCGCTGCCCCGCGATCGACGCCGTCGACCAGCACCCGGCCGCCCTCGGGCGTCGGCCTCACCTCCACCGCCGCGAGGCGGCTCGCGGCCGCGTCGCGCCGCGAACCGGAGGCGGCGGCGCGCGGGCCCTGGTCCGGCCGCGTCAGCGGGGTGCCGGCGGCCTGGTCGCCGCGCGGACCCCGGCCGCCGAGGTAGATGGCCGCGCCCGCGGCCGCGCCGAGCCCGACGACGATCAGCGCGACGAGGAGCCCGGTGTGGCTCCGCGGAGGGCGCACCAGCGACGACGAGAGCACCTCACTGCCCGCCGGAGGCGCCGTGGGCCGGCTCGCGATCGCCGCCAGGTCCACCGGGGGCGGCGCGTCGGCGGGGGAGAGCCGCTGCGAGAGCGGCGACGGCTCGGTCACCGCCTGGGTCAGCCGCGCGAGGCCCGCCGACTCCGCCGCCTTCGTCTCCGGGGCCGGCGGCGGATCCGACTGCGTCACCGCCTCGGGCGAGGCCGGCTCGGCGGGGACCGCGATCGGCCCCGGCATCACCGGCGGCACGGTGACGTAGCGGGGCGCGCCGTCGGGGCCGACCACCCGCTGGATCTCCATCCCCAGCGCGCGATCGAAGGGGTGCGGCGCCTGCGGGGTCACCTCGGCGGCGCTCCGCGCCTGCGCGATGAAGTCGGCGAGCTCGTAGTTGGAGACGGCGAGGCGGCGGTCGCGCAGGATGGCGTCGAGCTGTCGCCCGAGCTCCCGCGCCGAGGGGAAGCGCGCGTCGGGGGCCTCGGCGAGGCAGCGCTCGACGACCTCGATCAGCGCCGGTTCGAGGTGGGGCGCAGCCTCGGCGAGCGGGGTCCACCCCCGGTTGAGCAGGCGCGAGGTGATGGTGATCTCCTTGCGCTCGCCGAAGGGGCTCCGTCCGCTCAGCATCTCGTAGAGCATCACGCCGACCGCGAAGAGGTCGGCGCGCGCGTCGACGCGCTTGCCCTCGAGCTGCTCGATGGGCATGTAGGGCGCCTTGCCCTTCACCTGACCGCTCTGCGACTCGATCTCGCGCAGCGCCGAGATGGCGAGCCCGAAGTCGGTGACCTTCACCTGGCCGTCGCGCGAGAGGAGCACGTTGCTCGGGCTGATGTCGCGGTGGACGATGCCGAGCGGCCGCCCGTCCTGAGCGGTCAGCGTGTGGGCGTAGTCGAGCCCGCGCGTGACCTGCGAGGCCACGTAGATGGCGTAGGGCAGGGGGAGCGGCTGCTTGAGCTTGTCGCGCAGGTAGTGGAGGAGGAGGCCGAGGGTGATCCCGTCGACGTACTCCATGACCAGGAAGTAGTGGCCGTCGACCTGCCCGATCTCGTAGGTCTGGACGATGTTCGGGTGGGTGAGCAGGAAGGAGACCTTGGCCTCCTCCATGAACATGTCGAGGAACTCGCGGTCCTCCTGGTAGAGGCCGCGGATCAGCTTGAGCGCGACGTTCTTTGCCACGCCGCGCGGCCCGGGGGCGCTGGCCAGGTACACCTCCCCCATCCCGCCCGTGCCGATCCGTGCCTGGACGCGAAAGCGCCCGACCGACGGCTGCTCGTCCATGCGGCCGACTCTAGCATGAAAGCCAGCCGGCAGGCCGAGCCCGAGGCTCAGCCCCGGATCATGGTCAGCAGCATCTTGAAGCGGCTCACCGCCTGCACCGCGTGCGGGACGTTCGCCGGCATCACCACCCACTCCCCGGCCTGCGCCCGCACGGGGGCGCCGCCGATGGTGAGGGCGGCCTCGCCGTCCAGGATCTGCACCACCGCGTCGAACGGCGCCGAGTGCTCGCTCAGCCCCTGGCCCGCGTCGAAGGCGAAGAGCGTCAGCGTCCCGGCCGCGCTCTTCACCAGGGTCCGGCTCACCACCGCCCCTGGCGCGTAGTCGACCAGCGCCGGCAAACGGACCGGCTCCGCGGGCGGCAGCCCGCTCCCGAGGTTCTCCTTGCTCGTCATGCTGTCCTCTCTCTCTGGTGCGTGTCAGCTCCGCGGCGTCTCCCAGTCGAGCAGCCGCCGCTGGCCCTGCAGCGCGCGGATGCCGGTCACGTCCTGCGTCACCTCGAGCGTGCCACGATACTCGCCCCGCGGCCCGCGCAGCGCGAAGTAACGAATGGCATCGGCGCTCTCCTTGCTGCCTCCCCTCGAGCAAGCGAAGTGCCGTCCGGGCAACCCGTCGAGATCACGGGACCGGCGCTGCCGCAACGAGGGCGACACCGACATTTCGCCGCGTCCCTCACCTGGAGCTGGGTGCGACACCGACCAGGCGTTGTCGGGTCGGGACGGATCCCGTCTCTCCATATGTTAGCGTTGGCCCCTCGAGCCAGGCACGTGCCTTGCTCGACGAGACCCCATGATGAGCCAGGCAGAGCAGCCAGCAGATCAGACGACGAGCCCTCCGACGACGAGCCCTCCGGGAGAGGCCCCCGCCGCGAGCTGGCGAGGCGCGCTGCTCGCCGCGCTGTGGCTGCTGCCAGTGGTGATCGCCCTCTGGCTCCTCGGCGCGCACTTCCTCCGCGCCGGTCAGGCCGGGCTCGGTTGGGTGGCGGCGGCGCTGCCCGTCCTGCTGCTCGTCCGCCGTCGCTGGACCGCGCGAGTGGTGCAGCTGCTGCTCCTCGGCGGCGGGCTCCTCTGGCTCCAGGTGGCGCTGCGCCTCGCCACCCTGCGCCACGCCTTCGGGGTGCCGGCGACGCGCATGCTGGTCATCCTGGTCGCCGTCGCGGTCTTCACCTCGGCGGCGGCGCTGGTCTTCGAGGTGCGCCGCCTGCGGGCGCGCTACTCCGCCGGCGCGACGAGCAGCGCGGCGAGCGCGGGGGCGTTCCTCCTCACCGCCGGCCTCCTCGCCGTGGTCCAGCTGCGCGTGCCGCGACCCATGCTGCTCGCCGAGCGCTTCCTCGCGGGCGCCGGCTGGCTCGAGGTGCTGGCGCTCGCCAGCTACGCGGCCGTGGTCGCCGAGAAGCTCCTCGACGTGACACAGGCGGCGCGCTGGCGTCGCCGCATCTGGGGTCTCTTCTCGATCGTCTTCTTCGCGCAGCTCGCGCTCGGGCTGCTCGGCGCCGAGCGCTTCCTGATGAGCGGTCGGCTCCACCTGCCGGTGCCCGCGCTGATCGTCGCTGGCCCGCTCTACCGCGCCGAGCACTTCTTCATGCCGATCCTCTTCGCCGCGACGGTGCTCCTCGTCGGCCCCGCCTGGTGCAGCCACCTCTGCTACGTTGGCGCCTGGGACAGCGCCGCCGCCCATCGCCGCCGGCGGCCCCAGGCGCTCCCGCGCTGGCGGCACCTCGCGCGCTCGCTGCTCCTCGCGCTGGTCGTGGCCGCGGCGCTGCTCCTGCGCGCCCTCGGCGCGTCGCCGGCCCTCGCCGCCGCCCTCGGCCTCGCCTTCGGCCTGGGCGGCGTCGCCGTCATCCTCCTCGCCTCCCGCCGCCTCGGCGCGATGGCCCACTGCTCGGTCTACTGTCCCATCGGCCCCCTCGCCGCCTGGCTCGGCAAGCTCTCGCCGTTCCGGCTCCGGCTGGCGGCTGGCTGCGACGGGTGCGGGCGCTGCCGGCTCTCCTGCCGCTACGGTGCGCTGGAGCCCGCCGACCTCGCGCGCCGGCGGCCCGGGTGGGGGTGCACCCTCTGCGGCGACTGCCTCGCCAGCTGCCGCACCCGGCAGCTCGAGGTCCGCTTCCCGGGTCTGCGCCCGGGCGCGGCGCGCGCGCTCTTCGTCGTCCTGGTCGTCGCCCTGCACGCCGCCTCCCTCGGGCTGGCGCGGATCTGAGCCCAGGGCTCACCAGGTCGATCACTCTGGACCCCGCCTGCCGCGAGCGATCTCGTCGGCCGACCATCGCGAGCGATCTCGTCGGCCGACCGACGACCAGCCTTGCCTGACGGGGGCAGGACCGCCATGGTTTGTAGAGAGGGGGGCAGGTGCATGGAGACGAACCATCTCGCTCTCATGATCCGCGCGAGCGCTCGCGAGTACGCCGACAAGATCGCCATGCGGCACAAGGTGGGCGACGCATGGTATTCGATCACGTACGCGGAGCTGGGCGCCAGGATCCGAACGGCGGCCAAGGCGCTCCTCGAGCTGGGGATCCGACGAGACGACAAGGTCGGCATCTTCTCCCCCAACCGGCCGGAGTGGGCGATCGCCGATTTCGCGATCCTCAGCGTCGGGGCCGTCGCGGTCGCGATCTATGCCACCGAGACGACGAAGGGCGCCGAGCACATCGCGCGCGATGCCGAGGTCCGGCTCGTCTTCGTTGGTGGGCAAGCGCAATACGACAAGGTGAAGTCGTTCATCGCCGCGCACGAGCAGCTCGAGACGATCGTCGCGTTCGACGACGAGGTCGTCATCGAGGGCGACGACTCGGTCCGCTTCGGCGAGTTCATGGAGCGCGGGCGGGTCTCGACCAGGGAGGGCGAGCTCGACGCGTGTCTCGAACGCGCCGCCGCCGACGACATCGCGACGTTGATCTACACCTCGGGCACGACCGATGCTCCCAAGGGCGCGATGCTCACGCACGCAAACTTCTTCCACCAGTTCTCCGCCGTCGACGAGCGCTTCGTGGTGGGGGTGTCCGACCGCAGCCTGTGCTTTCTTCCCCTCAGCCACGTCTACGAGAGGTGCTGGTCGTTCTACGTGTTCAAGCATGGAGCGGAGAACAACTACATCTCGGATCCCAAGCGCGTCGTCGAATACCTGGCCGAGGTGAAGCCGACGCTCATGGTCAGCGTCCCCCTCCTCTACGAGAAGATCTACGCCGCCGCCCACGCGCGACTCGAGACAACCTCGCCGGGCAAGCGGCGGCTCTTCGCGTGGGCCGTGAACACGGGCACGCGCTACCACCAGAGGAAGCACGCCGGACAGGCTGTCGGACTTGTGCTCGCCGCCGAGTACGCCGTCGCGGACCGACTCGTGCTCGCCAAGATCCGCGACCTGGTGGGCGGCCCGAAGAGCTTCCTCTCGGCGGGAGGCGCGCCGCTCTCCCGGACGGTCGAGGAGTTCTTCTTCGCGGCGGGGCTCCTGGTCTGTCAGGGCTACGGCCTCACCGAGACCGCGCCCATGATCAGCTGCAATGCCCCCGGTGCGTTCCGATTCGGCACCGTCGGCAAGCCGGTCCGCGATGTGGAGGTACGGATCGGGGACAAGGGAGAGATCCTCGTCCGTGGACCCAATGTCACCAGGGGCTACTACAAGAACCCCGAGGAGACGTGCCGGGCGTTCGTCGATGGCTGGTTCAAGACGGGTGACGTCGGCGAGCTCGACGCGGACGGGTTCTTGCGCGTCACCGATCGGATCAAGGACCTCATCATCACGGACAGCGGCAAGAAGGTCGCGCCCCAGCACATCGAGACCACGCTCAAGGTCGACCCCTACACCGAGCATGTCGTCGCGCTCGGCGACAAGCGGAAGTTCCTCACGGCGATCGTCGTGCCGCAATTCCCGGCGCTGGAAGCGTACGCCCGAGCCCACGCCATCACGTTCGCCTCGCGCAGCGAGCTGGTCCACCGGCCCGAGATCCACGACTTCTACCGCGACCGTATCGAGAAGCTGTCCGTGGACCTCGCTCCGTACGAGCGGATCAAGGAGTTCGCGCTGCTCGACCACGACCTCACCCAGGAGGGTGGCGAGCTCACGCCCACCCAGAAGGTCAAGCGGAGGACGATCGTCACCAAGTACGCCGACATGATCGACGGGATGTATCGCGGCTGACTCGGGCTGACCGGGCGGACCGGCCAGCTCAGGGCGCTGGGCAGCTCAGGGCGGACCGGCCGCTCAGGTCCTGGTGGACGTGGCGAGCTCCGAGAGCGTCTTGGTCGCGAAGTACCCGTGGACCTGCTGGTGTACCGACGGCAGCAGGTCGCCGAGGATGCAGGCGGAGCGGTTGCACCGGGTCGCGAGCAGGCAGTGGACGGCGGTGAAGGGGCCGTCGATCGCCTCGAGGATCTCGAGGAGGGTGATCGACTCGCCGCGGCGCTCGAGCGCGAACCCGCCGCCGGGGCCCTTCTGCGAGTTGCACAGCCCGAGCTTGTTCAGGCGCTGGAGCACCTTGCCGAGGTGGTCCTTAGAGACGCCGAGCTCCTCGGCGATCTGGGACACCGAGACCATCCGGCCCGGACCGAGCTCGGCCAGATAGGCCATCGCGTGCAACCCCAGGTTGGCGGCCTCCGAGATCTTCAGAACGCCTTCCATCCGCAACGCTCCCGTTCCAGGGCACCACGACGCGGCCGTCGTTTTCCACGAGTGCAAGGCACTATACAGGAAAGGGTGCCACAATACCTGCATTATCCGGCTCCCCCCGCCGAGCGGGCGTGAAGGTGGATACGCAAGTCACGCCCCGCTTGCGCTCGCCTGGACGTTGGGTCTAG
>JAKLHH010000329.1 GCA_022710245.1 Myxococcota bacterium | reverse complement strand
GAGGGCGGCGCCCTCCTCGGGGACGTGGACCGCGCCACCGCGCCTCTCGGGCTGGCGGCGGTGACCGGCCTGGTCAGCGCGACCGGCTACGCCGGGCTCACGCTGCACGGCGGCATGGGCTACCAGCTCCGCCAGCGCGGGCTCGCGTGCGACCAGCTCCTCGCCGTCGAGGTGGTCACCGCCGAGGCCGAGCTCCTGCGCGCCAGCGCCGAGGAGCACCCGGATCTCTTCTGGGCGCTCCGCGGGGGCGGCGGGAGCTTCGGGGTGGCGACTGCCTTCGAGGCGCGCCTCCACCCGCTGCCGCCGCGGGTCCACTACAGCGCCACCGCGTTCTCGCTCGACCACGCGGCGACGGTGATGGCGCACCTGCGCGGCCGCCTCGCCGAGGCGCCCGAGGAGCTGATGGTCCTCGCCTCCTACTGGACGACCCCCGACGCCCCCGAGCTCGAGCCGGCTCTGCGCGGCCGGCCCGCGCTCTTCGTGCTCGCCTGCTACCTGGGCTCGCCCGAGGAGGGCGCCGCGGCGGTGCGCTCGCTCCGCGAGTGCGCGCCGAGGCTGGCCGAGCTCGCGCACGGCCCGCGGCCCTGGCTCGAGGTCCAGCAGTTCCTCGACGCGGACTACCCCGACGGGAGGCGCTACTACTGGAAGTCCACCTTCACCCGCGAGCTCGGCGACGAGCTCCTCGACGTGATCGCGGCCGACACGCTCGCGCGTCCCTCGCCGCTCTCGTCGATCGACGTCTGGTTCCTCGGCGGCGCCTTCGCGCGCGTGGGCACGGCGGAGACCGCCTTCGGCCGCCGGGACCCGGGCTTCCTGATCAGCTACGAGGCGAACTGGGAGGAGCCGGGCGAGGACGCGCAGCAGCTCGCCTGGACGCGGGAGGGGCTGCGGCGGATCGAGGCCTGCGCGCGAGAGCGTCGCCCCTACCTCAACTTCGCCGGCTACGGGGAGGAGGGCGAGGAGCTGGTCCGGGCCGCCTTCGGCGAGACCTACGCGCGGCTGCGCGAGGTGAAGGCGCGCTACGACCCGCGCGAGCTCTTCCGCAGCAGCTTCGCTGTCCGGCCGCTCCCGCCGAGTCGGTGAGCGAGGCGGTGCGCGGCGGAGGCGAGGAGGGCGAGGAGGCTTGCGCGCTGCAGAGCGCTGCGTGAGGATCTCCTGCATGACCCCACCCCCACGCCCCTCGAGCCAGCAGACCCGGCAGCGCTGGTGGAGCGAGCTCCTCGGCGCCGACGACAACCGCTGCATCATGCGCTACGCGGAGGACGCCTGCGCGGGGCGCGCGATGCCGCTCACCGTGCGCGACGAGCTGCTCTGCTTCGCCGGCGTGCGGCTCCCCTTCGAGCGGCTCGCGGCCTACTGCCGCGTGCACGAGCGCGAGCAATGGGAGCGGCTCGTCGGCGGCCTCGTCGACCGCGCGCTGGGTCGCGCCGCCTTCTCGCTGCTGCTGCTGCCCGCCTGCCGCGAGCGGGCGGAGCCGCTGCTTCAGCTCCGGCTGCTGACGCGGGTCGAGCTCGAGCGGGCGTCCGAGCTGATCACGCAGGAGCTCGCGCCCGGCCTCGTCGCTGCCCTCGCCATCGACCTCGGCGAGGAGCAGAAGCTCGTCAGCCGCTTCGAGGCGAGCTGCTGGTGCCGCGAGGAGGCGGCCCTCTGGGAGCGCGGCCTCGCGCGGCTCCACGCCGCCCTGCCCGCGGCGCTCGCGCCGGTCGGGGCGCTGCTCCGGCTCGAGGGTCGAGCGGCCGGCGGTCGTCTCCTCGCGCTGGAGCGGCTGCTCCCCGAGGAGGAGCGCCAGGCGGGAGCCCTGCTCGCGGCTCCCCACGACCGCCTGCTGCTCCTGCTGCCGGCCGCGCGGGAGAGTGAGGCGGCGGTCGCCGAGCTCGAGCAGCGGGCGCGGCAGGCCTTCGCCGCCGCCGAGGACGAGGGCGTCAGCCCGGCGCTCTACCGCTGGCAGGAGGGCCGCGTGGCGCGGCGCTGAGCGATCCCCTCGGAGGGTCCGCGCGCAGCGGAGGCCGAGCCAGTCGTTCGACCGGGTGGCGTCGTAGCCCCGGCGATGGTCAGCCAGGCGCCGCGCCGCGCCGCGAGCTTGCCATCCGCTCGCGGAGCCGTAACAATCGACCCGCCACCGGGTTTCAGAATCCGGACCTGACCAAGGAGGCCACCGTGAGAGGGATCCGCTTCGCGCTCGTCCTCGCCGCGCTCTGCGTCGCCGCTCCTGCCCGCGCCGACCAGGCCGCCACCTACTACCACAAGGCGATGGCCTACAAGCAGCAGGGCAAGGCCGACGAGGCGATCAAGGAGCTGCGCCGCGCGCTCGAGGAGCGCGAGGAGTACGCGGCCGCGCACTTCTCGCTCGGCATCTTGCTCCGCCAGCAGAAGAAGGACAGCGAGGCGATCAAGCACCTCGAGCGCGCCGCGGCCATCGACTCCAAGTCGGCGCAGATCCAGTACAGCCTCGGGATCGCCTACAACCAGGCGGGCCGCGCCGAGGACGCGCTCAAGGCCCTCACCAAGGCCGCCGCGCTGGCGCCGAAGGACGACCAGATCCAGAGCTCGCTCGGCACGCTCCTCATCCGCCAGGACCCGAAGAAGGCGATCCCCTACCTGCAGGCGGCGGTGAACGCGAAGCCGCAGGACCCCGTCTACAACCACAACCTCGGGCTCGCCTACCGCAAGGCGAACAACAACAAGCTCGCCGAGCAGTACCTGACCAAGAGCGCCTCGCTGAAGGAGGACGCCACCACCGCCTTCGACCTCGGCGTCCTCTACCGCCGGATGAACAAGCAGGAGAAGGCCATCGAGCAGTACGAGGCGGCGGTCAAGCTCGACCCCAAGCTCGCCGCGGCCTGGTGGGACCTCGCCCACATGTACCAGCAGACCAAGCGCAACGACGACGCCATCGCCGCCTTCGAGAAGTACCTCAAGCTCCAGGGCCGCTCGAAGGACGCGGACATCGCCAAGAAGCGGATCCAGGAGCTCAAGGGCGGCAAGAAGAAGTAGGAGCGGCGCAGCCCAGGTCGGGCGGTCGGGCGAAGCTGCCGCGAGCGACCAGGAGCGGCGCCCCGCACGCTGGGCGGTGGCGGGCAGCTGCCGCGAGCAACCAGGAGCGGCGCCGCCCAGGTCGGGCGGTCGGGCGAAGCTGCCGCGACCAACCAGGAGCGGCGCCCCGCACGCTGGGCCGTCCCGCCTGCCTGTCTGTCCGGCCCGCGTGCGGTGGTCCCCCCACAGCGCTATGCTTGTCCGCCTGCGCGAGCGACCTGCCGACGACGCGCCTCCGAGAAGCGCCGGCGTTCTCGCTCGTTGACCCTGGGGAGGGGGATCAGTATAGTCGCCGCACTTTTCGCCGGCCCGTGCGCCGGCGGGAGAGAGGACCCTGAGATGAAGCACCTACTGTGGTGCCTGCCACTGATCATCGCGGCAAGCTGGTCCCCGTCTGCCTGGGCGCAGTTCGGGCGCCCTGGTGGTGGTTCCGGCGGCATGGCGCCCTCGCAGCAGAAGCCCGAGACCCCGCAGGGCCCCGCCGAGGCCGCCCCGCCCGAGGAGAAGGAGGGCGAGCCGGAGATCCCGCCGCTGCCCGCCTGGCCCGGGCAGGAGACCCGCAAGCTGCAGTTCTTCGAGATGCGGGGCTACTTCCGCTTCCGCTGGAACATGCACCACAACCTCAACCTCGGCATGAGCGGCGACGGCGCGCCGTTCTACACCCCGCTCTCCGAGAACGACGCCTCCACGTTGAGCTGCGCCAAGCGCGCCTCGATCAACGTCCCGGGCCACGCCGCGCGTGGCGTCAGCGCCGGCGACTGCCCGGCCAAGACCCTGGGCGGCGCCGACATGCGCCTGCGCCTGGAGCCGCTGATCAACGTCGGCGAGAAGGTCCGCATCCACACGCAGATCGACGTCTTCGACAACCTCGAGCTGGGCAGCACGCCGCGCAGCCTGCTCGGCAAGACCACGGCCGCGGATGTGCCGATGGCCATGTTCTCCGACACCCAGGCCGCGCCCATCGTCGGTCGCAACACCAACACCGCGGCGATCCTGGTCAAGCGCGCCTGGGCCGAGATCGACCTGCCCGTGGCGACGCTCCGCGTGGGCCGCATGCCCTCGCACTGGGGCATGGGCCTCCTCGACAACGACGGCTCCTGCTGGAACTGCAACCTGGGCAAGACCGCCGACCGCATCATGCTGACGGCGAACGTGATCGGTCACACCTTCGCGATGGGCTACGACTTCCACTCGAGCGGGTTCAACACGGCGACGGTGAGCGGGACCGGCTACCCCGACTACTACGGCGTGCAGCCGGTCGACCTGGAGAAGCTCGACGACGTCTCCCAGTGGTTCTGGCTCGCCGGCAAGATCGACCCCGAGGACGTGATCCAGGACAAGGTCGAGCGCGGCGAGGTGGTGATCAACTACGGCGCGCTCCTCTACTGGCGCAAGCAGGACTTCGACTGGGCGGTGCAGGGCACCAAGACCGCCGGGCTCAACGACAGCGCGCCGCAGATCGCGGCCAACATGATCGAGCGCCACGCCTGGACGCTCAACCCCGACCTCTGGTTCAAGCTCCTCTGGCGCAAGCTCTACATCGAGGTCGAGGGGACGCTGGTCGGCGGCAAGATCGAGAACGCCTCGCTGGCGCCGAACATCGTCGACCCGGTCACCATCCTGCAGTGGGGCTGGGCGCTCCGCTCGCGCTACAGCTTCCTCAAGGACTCGCTCAAGGTCTACCTCGAGCTCGGCATGGCCTCGGGCCAGGCCGACGAGCCGCTCAACGGCGAGGTGAACCGCCACCGCTACAGCATGTTGGGGACCAACGCCGACGGCAGCAAGATCATGACCAGCGGCAAGTGGAACGAGTTCCGCTTCGACTACGACTACCAGGTCGACCTGATCCTCTTCCGCGAGATCCTCGGCAGCGTCTCCAACGCGTTCTACTTCAAGCCGTCGATCAGCTACGACATCGTCGAGAGCTTCGGCGCCAAGCTCGACCTCATCTACTCCGCGGCGGTGAACCCGGTCGGCTACCCGGGCAACTCCACCAACCTCGGCTTCGAGATCGACCTCGACCTCTACTACCGCGACCTGGAGAACAACTTCTTCGCCGGCCTCTCCTACGGCGTGCTGATCCCCTTCGCGGGCCTGAACCGGCCCGAGGGCATCTACAAGAACTGGTTCGACACCAGCGTCGCGCATACGCTCCAGGGGCGGCTCTTCGTGAAGTTCTAGGGGTCTGCCCCACCCCATGAAGGTCCTGCTGATCAACCCGCCCAGCCCGTACTCCGCGCGGGAGGCGGTCACCATCCTGCCGCCGCTCGGGTTGCTGTCGATCGGCGCGGTGCTGGAGGCGTCCGGTCACGAGGTCCGCATCCTCGACGCGATGGCGCGGGCCTGGAGGCGGCCGGTCACGGTCGACCGCGACGGCGAGGCCCTCTGCGAGATCCCCCTCGAGGAGAGCTACCTGAAGGCGCTCCTCGCCCGGCTCGAGCCGCAGGTGGTGGGCATCAGCTGCCTCTTCGCCACCGCCGAGGAGTCCACCCTCGCGCTCGCACGCACGCTCAGGCGCCTGCGACCCGAGCTGATCATCATCGTCGGTGGAACCAACGCCAGCGTGCGCCACGCGGCGATGATGCGGGAGCGCGCGATCGACTACGTGGTCCTCGGGGAGGGCGAGCACGCAGTGCGCGCGCTCCTCGCGCTCCTCGAGCGAGGGGAGGATCCGGCGAGCCTCGGCGGCCTCGCCTACCGCCGGGGCGATGAGGTCCTGCTGGCGCCGGGCCTGCACCGCGTGGAGTCGCTCGACGAGTTGCCCTTCCCCGCCTACCACCTCCTCGAGGTGCCGGTGGAGGAGTACTTCCAGGGCAACAGCGGCGGGCTCTCGGTGGAGGCGCGGGTGCTCCCGATCCTGACCAGCCGCGGCTGCGTCCTCAACTGCGCGTTCTGCGCCGGCCGCAAGCTGTTCGGCAAGTGGCGAGCGCGGGCGCCCGCGCGGGTCCTCGAGGAGCTGGAGGAGCTGCAGCGGCGCTACGGCATTCGCGAGGTGGCCTTCATCGACTCCAACGTGAACCTCGACCGCCGGCGCTTCACGGAGCTGCTCCGGCTGCTCGAGGAGCGCGCGCTCGGCCTCAAGTGGATCGCCTGGGGCGGCATCTTCGTCCGCACCTTCGATCCGGCGCTGGTCGCGGCCATGAAGCGGACGGGCTGCTACGCGACCTTCCTCTCCGTCGAGGCGGGCGATCCCGCGATGCAGCGGTACATCGGCAAGATCATCCCGCTGGAGAAGACGCGGGCGATCGTCGCAGAGTTCCGCCGCCACGGCATCTGGACCCACGGGAACTTCGTCATCGGGCTGCCCGGCGAGACCGAGGCCTCGATGCAGCGCTCCTTCGGGTACGCGACGGCGGCCGACTTCGACAGCGTGAGCTTCCATATCGCGATCCCGCTCCCGGGTTCGCGCTTCTTCGACGAGGTCATGGCGGGACACGCCTTCGCGCCTGGCGACCTGCGCTTCAAGACCGAGAAGATCACCTGGTCGGCTTTCCGCGGCGAGGAGCTCTCGCGTACGGTTCAGCGCTTCATGCTCCGCTTCGTCCTGCAGAAGGCGCTGCGGGAGCTCGGGCCGCGCCGCTTCCTGCAGCGACTGCGTTCGCTCGACCGACACAACCTGAAGCTCTACTGGATGTTCGGGCTGCGTTTCGTGAAGAACCTCTGGCCGCGCTGAGGCCCTCGCGCGCTCACGCCAGCGCCCGTCAGGTCGGGGGATGGGACACAGGGTAGGAGGAGCGGCACCGGTTCGGGCCCCGCGTGGGCGGTGCCGAACGGGTGCCGAACGGGTGCGCTGGAGGCGTGCGGAGCCCCTCGTGTATACTGGAGCCAGGGTTCGTACCCTCGCAGCAGGTGCAGAATGAAGCCTAGCCCAGGGTCTGGCCCCGCAGGGTCGCAGCGCGGTGAGGGGAGGCGCCGCGTGCTGAGCCACCTCCTGCTCCTCACCGGTGCGGTGGTGGTGGTCGCGGTGCTGCCGCGCTGCTCGTCGCAGTACGCGCTCCTGCTCACGGTGCGGGCCAGCGCGCTCGTCGACACGCTCGACCTCAAGGTGAAGGACCTGGCGACCAACCAGGTGGTGCTCGAGCGCTCCGCCGAGAAGGTGGACCCGAAGGATCCGAACCGCGACATCTCCAAGCCAGAGCAGGCGCTCAAGCTGGCCATCGAGTTCGACCAGCCCGGCAACTACCTCATCTACCTCGCGGGGCAGGGGCCGTCGGGCAAGCAGTTCTTCCTGCGCGACTTCCAGGTGGACGGCGTGCGCGAGGAGAGCGCGCTCCTCCTGCCGCTCACGAACGACAACGACGGCGACGGCGTCCCCGCCTGCAACGCGCCCGTGAACTGCGGGGCCATCGCCTGCAACTTCCTCGACTGCGACGACAACAACCAGAGCATCAACCCCTTCGCCAAGGAGGTCTGCGGCGACGGGATCGACAACGACTGCTCGGCCGGCTGCGGGGTGAGCCCCAAGGTGGGCGACGAGGCGTGCGTCGACGCCGACGGCGACGGCGAGCCCTCCTCCACCGACTGCGACGATCACGACCCCTGCCGCTCGCACCTGATCAGGGAGGACGCGAACCTCTGCAAGGAGAAGGAGAGCTCGGCGGTCTGGAAGCTCCCGCCCGCCTGCGACAAGAGCCTGCCCGCCCCGCGCTGCGGCGATGGCATCGACCAGGACTGCAACGGGCAGGACGCGGCCTGCGTGATCGACGAGGACTGCGACGGCTTCTCGCCGCCGCAGGACTGCGATGAC
>JAKLHH010000328.1 GCA_022710245.1 Myxococcota bacterium | reverse complement strand
CTGGGAGCGCGGCGACGGCAGCACCGTCTTCCTCGTCGGCGACCCCAAGCAGTCGATCTACGCCTTCCGCAAGGCCGAGGTCTCGCTCTTCCTGGCCGCCCGTCACGGCATCCCGGTCCCGGGCGCCGGCCGCCTGCCACTCGAGGACCTGGCGCTGATCACCAACTTTCGCTCCACGCCGACGCTGGTCGAGTGGTGCAACGACTTCTTCGCCGCGCTGCTGCGCGCCCCCGACGAGGAGGCCGACGAGGTCGGCTTCCAGCGAGGGGCGACGCCGCCGGGAGCGGCGAGGGCCGCCGAGCCGCGCGTCGACCTCGCGCTCTGCTCCGGCGAGCGGCAGGCGGAGGCTGCCTGGCTCGCGGCGCAGGTGGCGGCGCTCCTCGCGCGCCCGCACCCGCCCGCGTCGATCGCGATCCTCACCTTCACCCGCACCCCGATGCCCGACTACCTCGCGGCCTGCTCGCGGCTCGGCGTCCGCGTGCAGGTGAAGGAGGGCTTCCTGATCCGCGACCAGCCGGAGGGCGCGCACCTGCTCAACCTCTGCCGCGCGCTGGTGCGGCCGCACGACGACTTCGCCTGGGCCGCGCTGCTGCGCGCGCCCTGGTGCTGGCTGCCGATGTGCGAGCTGGCCTCCGTCGCGGCGCAGGAGGCGGAGAGCTGGCGCGAGCGCGTGGCCCTGGCGGCGGCAGAGGACCCGCGCCTGGAGCGGCTGCGGGCCGCGCTCGAGGCGGCCTGGGAGCAGCTCGGTCATCGCCCGCTCGCGGCGCTGCTCGAGGAGCTCTGGGTGGCGCTGGAGGGGCCGGCGGCGGTGGTCGCGCGGCGCGGGCTGCAGGGCATCGAGAACTGCCGCCGGCTCCTCGACGTGCTGGCCGAGCTGGAGCAGGGCGGACCGCAGGCCACGCTCTCCCGCCTGGAGTCGATCCTCGACACCCTCTACGAGCCGCCCGACCCCGCGGCCGCCGACTCGCCCGTGCGCATGATGACCGTGCACGGCGCCAAGGGCCTCGAGTTCGACGTGGTCTTCGTCCCGCAGCTCGACCGTGACCCGACCATGCAGCCGCCCGAGGCGAAGTCGCCGCCCTACCGGCTCGAGCGCGTCCCCGGCGAGGAGACGCACCTGATGGCGGTCCACCCCGACCGCCGCCTCGACGAGCCCGACGCGAGCTACAGCGTGCTCGAGGACCTCGCCCGCCGCCGCCTGATCGGAGAGTCGAAGCGCCTCCTCTACGTGGCGCTCACGCGCGCGCGGCAGGAGCTGCACCTCTCGGGCCTCCTGCGCTTCAAGCCCGACACCGGCGAGCTCGTCCCGCGTCGCCGCACGAGCTTCCTCGCCTGGCTCCTCGACCACGAGGGGATCAGCATGGCCCTCGAGGTCGCCGGCGGGTTCACGCCGCGGAGCCGCATCCCGGTCGCGCTCGACCCGCTGCCCGCGCCGCTGCCGCCGCCGCCCGCGGCGCCGCTGCCCGAGCTGCCGCCGCCGCTCCTGGTGCGGCCCGAGCCGGCGCCCTACAAGCTGGTGCTGCCGTCGGAGCTCCCCGGCGAGCCAGCCCCCGAGGACCCCGACGCTCCCGACGAGGAGGAGCGCGCCCTGGCGGAGCAGCGGCGGGTGCGCGGCGTGCTCACCCACGCGCTCCTCGAGCGCGCCGCCGCGGGGCTGGCGCTGCCGGCGGCGGGCGCTGTGGCCAGGGCGCTCGCGCAGCGCGGCGTGGCAGCCGCGGAGGCGGGCGCGCTGGCCGCCGAGATCCTCGGCGAGGTCGCCCGCTGCCTGGCCGATCCCTTCCTCGCCAGGCTGCTCCTCCAGCCGCAGCGGTACCGCGCCACCGAGCTCCGGCTCGAGGCCGACGCCGGGCCCGGCGAGATCTGGTCGGGCAGCGTCGATCTCGTCGTCGACGACGGCAGCCTCTGGTGGCTCCTCGACTACAAGACCACGCGCCCGTCGCCGGGCGAGTCGCGCGAGCGCCTCCAGGCGCGCCTCGCGGCGGTCTACCGGCCGCAGCTCCTCGCCTACCGCGACCTGCTGGTCCGCACCCGCGGGGTCGCCCCGGCGCTGGTGCGCACCGGGCTCTACCTCACCGCGACGCGGGCCTGGGTGCCGGTGTAGCTCGAGATTGTAGAGCGCGACGGTCCACACCTGTGCCACCGCGACGCCGCGACGCCGCGACCTTCGCCGCTTGGCATCGAGGGTGACCCCTGGTACGGTCGCCTCTCAACGCGGTCCAACCGAAGAGCCGTTCGTCTCCAGACTGAAGGAGGCGCGGTTCAACACGAAGCGAAGACCGAAGAGCTGTCCGTCTCCAGCCTGAAGGAGACGCGGTTCAACCCGAAGCGAAGGTCGGTCTCCAGGCCAAAGGAGCTGATGCTCATGCGGAAGCTGTGGTTGATGGTCCCCGTCGTCGCCCTGGCGAGCGCGACGGCGAGCGCTGAGGAGCCCGTGCACTACCCCACGCGGCCGGCTGTCTATCTCGGCCTCTATGGCGGCGGCAACCTCGCGCTGCGCACGTGGGACCTGGGCAATCACGATCGGATCAGCAAGATCGAGCCGGGCTCGTCGGCGCTCGTGGGCTTCCGGCTCGGGCTCCAGATCCTCTCGCGCCTCGCGCTCGAGGCCGAGCTCGGCCTGCTCCCGATGAAGTCGAGCACGGGCGACAGGAACCAGGTCCTCACCTACAACCTTGACCTCCTCATCCACATCCTCCCCGGCCGCTGGACGCCGGTCATCGAGGGGGGCTTCGGCGGCTACTCCTCGGTGAGCGGTGATCTCGGCGACGACAGCGACCCGCGCGCCCACGTGGGCATCGGCTTCCGCGGGCTGCTGACGAGCTGGCTCGCCCTGCGCGTGGACGTCCGCGACGTCTTCAGCGACGGCGTGGACGGGGGCGGCGCGAACAACCTCGAGCTCTCCGCCGGGCTCGACTTCTTCGTCTGGCGCGCGACCGAGCCGCCGCCGGACCGCGACGGCGACGGCGTCCCGGATGACCGCGACGCTTGCCCCGGCCTCGCCGGTCCGGCCGGCGCAGAGGGTTGCCCGGACGCCGACGGCGACGGCATCAGGGACAGCGAGGACCGCTGCCCGAGGCAGGGCGGCCCCGCCAGCACCAGGGGTTGCCCGGACGGGGACCAAGACGGGATCGCCGACGCCGAGGACCGCTGCCCGCAGCAGGCCGGCCCCGCGAAGACGCAGGGCTGTCCCGACCGCGACGGCGACGGCTTCGCCGACCGCGACGATCGCTGTCCGCAGCAGGCCGGCCCCGCCAGCCTGAAGGGCTGCCCCGACGGGGACCACGATGGCCTGCCGGACCTCGACGACCGCTGCCCGAAGCGGGCCGGACCCGTCGCGCTCAAGGGGTGCCCTGACAAGGACGGCGATGGGATCCCCGATCTCGACGACCGCTGCCCCGACGTGAAGGGGGTCAAGGAGCAGCAGGGCTGCATGCCCGAGGTCGCCAAGAAGTTCTCGGGGGCGATCAAGGGCATCACCTTCGGTACGAACAGCGCCAAGATCTTGCCTGCCTCGCACAAGGTCCTCGACGAGGCGGTGGCGGCGATGAAGGAGTACCCGACGCTGAAGCTCACCATCGAGGGGCACACGGACAACGTCGGCAAGCCGGCCAAGAACCAGGAGCTCTCCCAGTCGCGCGCCGAGGCGGTGCGTGACTACCTGGTCGGCAAGGGCATCGAGGCGGGCCGCGTGCAGGCCACCGGCCACGGCGACACCAGGCCGGTCGAGGACAACAAGAAGGCCAAGGGCCGCGCCGCGAACCGCCGCATCGAGTTCAAGCTGACGACCGACTGAGCCGCCCCGCGCCGCGAACCGCCGCGTCGCGCTCACGCTGATCACCGACTGACCCCGCGCCGCGCCGCGCCGCGAACCGCCGCATCGAGCTCAAGCTGACGACCGACGACGCCGCTCGTCGGTGAGTCCGCGAACGCGCCTAGAGCCCATCCGCGCCGAGCTCCGCGAGCTCGCGCAGCGTGCCCTCGTTCTCCTTGAAGTCGGCCATGAAGCGATCGATCTCATCGGTGATCTCCTGCGACCCCGCGCGCGACATCGACTGCGCGTGGAGCAGCTGGATCAGCTCGCTGATCGTCGCCAGCTGATGGGCGATCGCCTCCAGGTGCTCGCGCGTGCGGTCCCAGTGCTCCACGTGCCGGTGCGCGATGCTGAGCCGGCGCTGCACGAGCCGGCGCATGCGTGGCGACTGCGTGGTCCGCTCGATCACCCCAAGCGTCTCGATGTTCTCCAGCAGGCGCTGCCGGTCGATCAGCGCGAGTGAGCCGGTCTTCTCGCGGTAGGCGATGGCGAGCTGGATGTAGCTCGCGGTGAGCCGGCTGAGGCCGAGGCGCTCGTCCAGCACCAGCCGCACGGACGCCCCGTGGCGCCGCGTGTTCTCTCGGATCCCCTCGACCAGGAACTCGAGCCGCTCGAGCTCGTGGCGGTGCGCGTCGCTCATCTGCAGCAGCAGCACCTCGCGCGCCTTCTGCGCGGCGAGCCGCTCCAGCTCGCGCAGACCCTCGTCCACGTGGCGACGGAAGACCCGCGTCCTCGGCACCACGGCGAGCGCGATGAGCTCCACGATGAGCGCGATCGGGAGCACCAGCAGGTGCCCGGTGATCAGACCGAAGGCGCTGATCGCGAGCAGCATGTAAAGGTTGAAGGGATTGAGCAGGAGCTTGCGCAGGTAGAGGCCGCCGGAGCGCGGCGTGCGGGGCTCGAGCGCGGCGTCCTTCGCCTTGCCGCTGGCGCTGCTCGCCACCGCCTCGGTGCTCGCTCCGTTCTTGCCGTTGCTCACGGGCCCGGCAGCCTGCCGGACCGCCACTGCCACGCTGCTCGGGGCGCTCTGCGCTGCGATCTCCATCTTGCCTCTCCTTGCGTTGGGGGGGGCACCGGGTTGAGAGACGTGGGTGCAATCGGTGTGCCCGCAGTCAGGCGCGAGGTTCAAGGCATGTGGCGGAGCAGGTCGGGCCGCGAGGCACCTGGGGACCCGCGGTGTCAGGGGAGGATCTCGCGGCGGGACGAGATTCTCCCCTCCCGCGAGCGCGCCCGCGGAGGGGAGATCTCACTTTCATGAATGAGACGGCGCGACGAGGTCACGCTTCATCGCGGCGTCCGAAGGACAGAGCGTCCGGTGGACGCGAGCAGGGCGAAAGTCCGCGCCCTGCGCCGAGCTACTTCTTCTTCGGGGGGACGATGGCCTCCTTGCAGGCCTTCGCCAGGCGCATCTTGACGACGGTCTTCGCCGGGATCTTGATCTGCTCGCCGGTGGCCGGGTTGCGGCCGATGCGAGCCTTGCGCTCGGACTTCACCAGCTTGCCGAGGCCCGGGATCGTGAACGAGCCGACCTTCTTGGTCTCCGTCGCCGCCAGCTCGACGAGCTCCTCCAGGATGGAGGCCGCCGTCTTGCGCGGGAGCTCGAACTTCGTGGAAAAGTGGGCCACGATCTGGCTCTTGGTCATGGGTTTCTTCGCGGTGGCTGCCATTGGCTGTCTCCTTGCTGAGGCCGTGAACTGATCCAGACCGCAGCATATTGCCTTCACCTCCCGGCGGAGGTCAACCCAGAAGATGCATTTGGACCAATAAAAATCGGCCTCCGAACACCTCCTCCGAGGAGGAGGGCGGCCTCGCGCCCGATCGCGTAGACTGGAAGCGTGCCGCGGACACCGCGAACCCTCGTCCTCCCCGCGCGCGGGACGCTCCTCGTGAGCACCGATCTCCATGGCAACGGCGACGATCTCCGCGCGCTCACGCGGCGGTTCGACGAGCTCCGCGCCGTCGACGAGCAGACCTGCTGGCTGCTCCTCGGCGATCTCGTCCACGCGCCCGACGACGCCGCGCGCGCCGAGCAGCCGGGGCTCTATGACTTCGCTGACGAGTCGTGGGAGATCTGCGAGGAGGTGATCGCGCTCAGGCGGCAGCACCCCGGGCGGGTCTGGCTCATCCTCGGCAACCACGACCACGGCCACGTCGGCGGGCGCCACACCTCGAAGTTCCACCGTGACGAGGTTCGCCACCTGGAGGAGCAGCTCACGTCGGAGCAGCGCGCCGCCATGAAGGCGCTCTTCGAGGAGGCGCTGCTCCTCGCCGTCGCGCCCTGCGGCGTCCTCCTCGCGCACGGCTCGCCCGGCGCACCGCTCACGTCGCTGGCGCAGGTCGAGCGCCTCTCCCTGGTCCCTGGCGAGAACGACGACGAGGGTGCGCAGCTCCTCTCTACCCTGCTCACCAGCTACGGGCAGCGCGCGGAGGTGAGCGCCGAGGTCCTGAGGCGGGTGGGCGCCAGCGCGGGGTTGCAGCTCGGCGTCGTCGTGCATGGTCACGACCGCGACGAGGCCGGCTGGTTCAGCGAGGGCGAGCACCAGCTCTGCCCGGTGCTCTTCGGGGCGCCGCGGGAGAACAAGCGGTACCTGCAGCTCGACCTGGTGGCGCGCTACGACTCGGTCGCGGCGATCCGCGACGGGGTCGAGCTGCGCCGGCTCCACGAGCCGGGGCCGTAGCGAGAGCTCGCCACCCGAGCGACCGACGGGGAGGGATCGCGCCCTCGCGGGCCTCGCGCCGCGCGCTGTTGCGCCCCGACGAGGCACCCGGTATCATGGAAGGAGCATTACGAAAACGGCGCAACGAGAAAATCGCCCTTCATCGCGGAGCCTGTGAGGGAGGCGAGCAGGGCGAATTGCGGCGGTCTCATCCTGGAGCGGAGGCCGCGAGGAAGCGCAAGTCGGGCGAGGCGACGCCGCGCACGCCGAGCGACAATTCGGGCGACGCCGCGCACGCCGAGCGACAATTGCCAGGGCACGAGCCCGAGGAGGAGCACCATGGTCGGACGCTGGCTGCCGCTGCTGTCACTGCTCGCTCTGGTGGCCGCGTGCAAGGGGGGCACGGTGGAGCTCTCTGACGGGAGCAGCGGCGGCGAGCAGGGGCCGCCGCCGGCGTGCCCCGGCGGCGACGACCAGGATCACGACGGCTATGGCAAGGGCTGCCCGGCCGGCGAGGACTGCAACGACCAGGACCCTGCCATCCACCCCGGCGCCGCCGAGCTCTGCGACGGCAAGGACAACAACTGTGACGGCAAGGTCGACGAGGGCGTCCTCAACTCCTGCGGCACCTGCGACCCGGGCTGCGGCTCCTTCGGCAAGGGCACGCCCTTTCCCGTCGACCCCAACAAGGACAACAAGGTGAAGGACGCCGATGGCGTCGTCCTCGATCCGAACGGTGATCTGGTCCTCGACGCCAAGGCGAAGCACTACAACTACCTCTGGATCGCGAACACCTTCGACGTGCTCGGCAGCAAGGGCGGCTGCGCCTACGCCAACTCGTCCAGCTACAACAAGGCCCTGAACGCGCGTTGCCGGGGCACCGTCTCCAAGGTCGACACGGTGGGGCTGAAGGAGGTCGCCCGCTACTACACGACCACCTGCTCGGCGAAGACCGGGCCCACGGCCTGCGTCGACGTGAACGGCAAGGCGATCCAGAGGGACTTCCCCCACGCCCCGTCGCGCACGGCGGTCGACTACAACTTCGACGTCTGGGTGGCGAACCGCGCCTTCGCCGGCCAGCCCTCGGCGACGAAGATCGCCAACGACCCGGCCGACTGCATCGACCGCAACAAGAACGGCAAGATCGAGACCTCCAAGGACCAGAACAACGACGGCAAGATCACCATCGACTGCGACGGCGACGGCCTGGCCGACAGCGGCGCCACCGTCTGCAAGGGCGCCTACGCCGGCAAGCCGCCCGAGTTCCTCGGCGATGACGACGAGTGCATCCTCTTCACCACCAACTACGCCGACACCGGCGACATG
>JAKLHH010000327.1 GCA_022710245.1 Myxococcota bacterium | reverse complement strand
GGCGAGGGCCCCCCCGGCCCCGCGCTGGTCGCCGCGGTGCTCCCCGCCCTCTGCTAGCTCGCCACTCCCCCGACCCGACGCTACTCCCCCGAGCCGACGCTACTCCCCCGAGCCGAGGCTACTCCCGAGCCGACGCTACTCCCCCGAGCCGAAGATCGACTGGTCCGCCTCGACGTCGATGGGGATCTGCGAGACGCCGCCGACAGGGTCGATCCAGAGGGTGCCGCGCACGCGGAAGCGCGGCTGCTGGCCGAGCATGCTCGTGATCACCGTGCCGACCGTGCCGTGGGTGGCCGCGATCGCCACCTCCGTGGTCGCCTCGCCGTGCGCCGGCAGCGCGAGCGGCTGCTCGAGCTTGCTCTTGCCGAACGGCGTCCCGCCGATGGCGAGGTCCACCTCGCCGCGCTGGACGCGGAGCGGGAAGGCAAAGAGGTTGCGCGCGCGCAGGCGCACCTTGAGCCGGATCCGCCGCAGCTCGAGGCCAGCGAGGGAGATGCGCTCGACGCGGAGCGCCTCGCCGCGGAAGCTCCCCTGCACCGCTACCTGCAGCGCCTCGGCGACCTGCGTCTGCCCCGACGAGCGGAGCCGCATCGCGTAGCTCCCGACCGGCGTGCGGGCGCTGAAGCTCGCCTCGGTCTGCAGCGCGAGCGAGCCGCCGGCGACCCGCGCGGGCAGATCGGCCGGCAGCTCGGCGTAGGCCACGCGCACCGGCACCTCGAGGGTGAAGCGGCTGCGCGCGGCCACCTGGATCGGCCCCGGGAGCGTGCCGCGGCCGAGGCGATGGTCGCCGGCCCAGGTCTCGAACGAGATGGCGCCGAGCTCGGCCCCGAGCGGGTTCGGGTTCTCCAGCTCGCAGCGGACCTGCAGGTCGAACCCCGCGCCGTCGATGCGCACCACCTTGAGCGCGGTCAGGCGGCGCACCTGGAAGTCGAGGAACCGCTCGGCGCAGCCGGCGAGGAGCCACGGCACGCTGAGCAGCGCGAGGAGAGCGCGCGGCCGCGGGGCTGCCAGCCGGAGGCATCGTCGACGGAGCACGCGTCGAGTGTAAGCCGTCCGCCTACCCGTGCCAAGGCGGCGCGCCGCCGCCGCCGTCCTCGCGTCGCTGCGGGACGCTCCGGGATGAGACGCGCGCGCCGGTGGGGGAGCATGCCCACAGCTGGGCACCCGGCTCCCAGTGCGCGGGTCCCCACCTCGTGGCGATGGCCCTGCCCCCCCGGCGCCTCGCGCTCCCTCCATCTCGTGACAATTCAACTTCGCCGTTCCGGAGGGTACACTGGGGTGGATCGTGACTTGCAAACGTTACTGACCGCGGCCTCGCGGGACCGTCGTCCCCACGACGGACCTGCGCCGCCGTGGCTCTCCCGAGGAGGGTGCATGAGATCGATCGCACGCTGGCTGCCTCTCTGCCTGGCCTTGCTGCCCGCGCTCGCGGAGGCCGGCCCGCAGCGGGTCGCGCTGGTCCCCCTCTCCTCCAGCGGGAAGGGCGCGGCCCAGGTCGCCGCCAGCGTGGTCAAGGCGATCGCCACCGGGCTTCGCAAGAGCCACCGCGTCCAGCTCAAGCTCGTCGACGCCGGGCACGCGGCCAAGCTGCGCCTCTGCCTGCAGCAGGCCTCGTGCGCGCGCGCGGTGGGCGGCAAGCTCGGGGTCAGCCTCCTCCTCACGGGGCACGTGGAGGCGCAGGGCGGGGGCCTGCACGTCGACCTCCGCGTCATCTCCGCAGGGAGCGGCGAGGTGGCGGCGGCGGAGGCCTTCGACATGGACTCACCGAAGGCGCACCCGCCGGCGCTCCAGCTCGCCCAGCGCCTGATCGGCAAGGCCGGCACAGGCAAGGGCAAGGGCAAGGGCAAGGGTGGCGCCGACGACGGCGCCGTCACCAAGAGCGAGGCCGAGGCCGCCGCTGCCATCCTCGAGCAGCGTGACACCGAGGATCCCCTCGCCGGGAAGAAGAAGCCGGCCGCCTCGGGGCCGAGCCGCGGCGCGCCCGTCGTCGCGGCGCCCGCTCCGCCCCCGCCGCGGCGCTCCTTCGGTCGGCGCTACTGGCATGCCTTCCTGGTGGGCAGCGCCGGCGTGGCGGCGATGGGGGTCGCTGTCACCTTCGGGCTGGTCTCACGCGGCGCCGTCAACGACGCCTACGACACCACCTCGCAGCACGACGCCTTCGTGCTGCGGGACAAGGCGCAGAAGAACGCGCTGGTCGCCAACATCTGCTATGGCGCGGGCGGCGCGCTCCTCGCCACCTCGGCGCTGCTCTTCATCCTGCAGGCGCGCAGCGACCGCGCCGACGAGCGCGCCAGGCTGCGCCTGGGCCTCGACGTCAGCGCGGGCCGCGGGCTGCTCGTCGCTGGAGGGAGGTTCTGATGACGGTACGACGCCTCGCGCTCGCCGGCCTCCTCGCGCTGGCCGGCTGCACCGTCCCCGACGACGTGGTGGACAACAAGCCCTGCTACCCGCTCGCGACGGACCACTCCTGCGAGCCAGGGTACGAGTGCAAGTGCGTCGACACCGAGTGCCGCTGCCGCGAGAGCGACAGGCTGCAGAGCACGGAGGGCGCGCTCGCCGCCCCGCTACCGGCGGTGCGCGTCCCACGCTGCGAGGACCCCAGCCTCCGCCTGCTCCGCGGGCTGGGGCTCGAGGTCGAGCGCGGGCCCGCCACCGGCAACTGAGCACTACCGATCGGGACCCAGCTCCTGCATGCTACAAGCTTGACCAGGGCTTTCAGCCCGCTCTACAAGTAGCTCGAGGCCAGTCTTGGATCAGCGGCGGAAAGATCGAGGCCCGGCGAGCTCGCCCTACCGCGAGGCGACGACGGACGTGCAGAGCCTCGAGGCGCTCGCCGACACCGACGAGCAGGAGACCACCGATCCCGCCAAGCCGGCGCCGGCGCCCGCACCCGCGCCCGGCCCCGGCCCCGGCCCCGGCAAGTGGCTCGACGGCGTGCAGACCACGGTCTGGCAGGGCGAGGCCCCCGTCGAGCAGAGCCAGCGGCGCCGCACCACCGCGCCCTACACCTCGACGGCCCTGCGCGCCGAGCGCCCCGAGGAGCCGGAGGGCTTCGCCGCTCGACGCGAGCCGGGCGACGCGCTGGAGCGGTCGGCCGCGCGGCGCTCGCGCGCCCGGACGGCCGAGCCGGAGGAGGAGCTGGTGGAGCGGTCGGCCGCGCGCCGCGCCCAGCGGGTCGAGCCCCTGCCGCCCCGCGCCGTCGACGTGACCTCTGCCCGTGGCGTGATCGAGTCCCGGGACGTGGGCGCCTCGCGCCGTGCCGGGGTCAGCGCGTCGCGCGCGTGGGCCGCGCGCGCCGAGCCCCCGCTCGGGGAGACGCGGGAGCTGGCCGAGGACGTCGAGGGACGACCGACCCGCCCGCAGCCGCTGCAGATCGAGGCGCCGCTCCTCATCAAGGAGCGCGCCCTCGAGCGCGTCTCGCCGGACCCCGCGCTCTGGCTGATGACCCAGCCCGGCTCGCCGATGGCGGAGCAGTACCGCGTGCTCGCGCTGAAGCTGAGGGAGGCGCGCGGGCTGCGCGTGGTCGCCCTGGCCGCGCCCACCACCAGCCGCGACGGGACGCTCGCCGCCGCGAACATCACGCTCGCGCTCGGCGAGGGGACGCGGTGCCGCGTCCTGCTCCTCGAGGCGAACCTGCGCCACCCCGAGCTGGCCGAGCTCTTCGGGCTGGAGTCGAGCGTGAACCTCGCCGACCAGGTGCGCCAGCACCGGCGCAGCCCGCGCGACCCGTGGGAGGCGCTCGCGCTGAGCGGGAGCGTCAGCCTGCTGCCGGCGGGTGGCGTCGAGCGAAACCCGGCCGCGGTGCTCAGCTCGGAGACCATCGCCGACCTGATGCAGGAGGCGCGCCGCGCCTACGACTACCTCGTCGTGGCGCCGCCGCCGGTGATGGAGTCAGCGGACATCAACATCCTGCAGGACCACCTCGACGGCGCCATCCTCGTCGTGCGCGCGGGCCGGACCCGCCGCGAGTCCGTCGCCGCCAGCATCAAGCAGCTCGGCGCGCGGCGCTTCCTCGGCGTCGTGCTCGTCGGGGTCTGACCCGTCGGGTCTGACCCGGCTCGCTGCCCTAGAAGTCGGGCTGCGGCAGGAAGGTGGCGTCGAGCTTGTTCGAGGCCTGCCGGTCGTCCTTGCCGCAGTAGATGCGCTCGTAGAGCCGCACCAGCCGCAGGATCTTCTTCGCGTAGCGGCGCGACTCGCTGAAGGGGATCTCCTCGATGAACTCGTCGGCCGCGCAGCTCTTGCCGCGCATGTCGAGCCAGCGCGCCACGTGGTGCGGGCCGCCGTTGTACCCGGCGGCGAGCAGCGTGATCTGCCCGTGGAACTTGTCGGAGAGCGCCTTCAGGTACCAGGTGGCCATCAGCAGGTTCGTCTCCGGCTCGAACAGCGAGTCGTGCTCGTAGCCCTTCAGGCCCATCGCCTTCGCGATACGCCGCCCGGTGTGGGGCATGATCTGCATCAGGCCGGTGGCGCCCACGCGCGAGATGACGTCGAGGCGGTAGCTGCTCTCGGTGCGCATGATGGCCCAGACCAGGTTGGGGTCGAGCTTGAACCGGAGCGCCATTTCGTTCACCAGCTCGGGGTAGGCGCGGGGGTTCCGCGCGCGCTCCGGGCTCGGGTCCGCCGGGCCGAGCTGCCAGGCGAAGTAGGAGATGCCCGCGGCCTGCAGCAGGCCGGAGAGCGCGTGCCGCAGCACCTGGCCCTCCTTGGCGATCTGCCGCTCGCGCTTGCCGAAGCGCCGCCGCTCGAGCGGCCCGCCGCGCCAGAGGCGCTCCACCGACGGGCGCTGGATCCACCCCTTGGGGCGCCCCTTGGCGGCGACGAAGGCGGCGTCGATGGCGATCAGCCGGAGCTCGCGTCGCGCGTCGGCGATCATCCCCAGCCGCCAGAACGTCTGCGCGCGCTGCAGCGACGGGTAGAGGTCTCCGTAGCGGGCGATCAGCGCGGCGAGGCGCCTCAGCACCTCGCCGCTCCGCTCTGCCATCGAGGGCGGCGGCTTCGGCGCCGTGCAGCGGCCGGGCGGGAGCTTCAGCTTGCCCAGCTCCGCGAGGCGCGAGCGCGCGAGGATGGTGTAGTAGGTGTGCGGGTGCTTGGCGATCAGCTCGCGGTAGAGCTCCTCCGCCCTGGGCGCCTGGCCCGCCGCGGCGTGGGCCCGCGCCAGCCAGTAGAGCGTGAAGTCCTTGCTCGCCTTCCCGCGCTTGAGGTGCTCCTCGAAGCCCTTGATCGCCTCGGCGTGGCGGCCGGCGCGGAAGGCGAGCCAGGTGAGCTCGAGGCGCGTCTCCGCGTCGAGCTTCTTCTTCCCGGCGAGCAGGCGCTCGTGCAGCTTGAGCGCCTCGGCGTGGCGGCCGTACTCGGCGAGGAGCTTCGCCGCGCGCCCCACCTCGGCGCGCTGCGCCGGCGTCAGCTTGCCCTTGGCTGGCAGCCCGTGCTTGAGGAGGAGCGCCGAGGCCTCGTCGATCTTGCCGGTGCGCGCGAGGCAGGTCGCGATCAGCTTGCGCAGGTGCCAGGGCGGCGGGTCGCTGGCGCTCGCGGGGATCGCCCGCAGCGCGGCGAGCGCCTCCTTCGGGCGGTCCGCCTTCAGCTGGGTGAGCGCGATCTCGAGGTCGAGGCGGGCCGCGGCCTCCTTGCTCTTCTCCCGCTCGCGCAGGGCGCCGAGCTCCTCGAGGGCGGCGGCGTAGCTCTTCTCGTTACGCAGCGCGCGGATGCGCGCGAGCCGGCGCGCGAGCGGCGGCGGCTTGAGCTTCAAGCCGGCGGCGATCAGGCGGTCGAGCTCCTTGCGCGCGCTGGCAGCGGCCGGGCTCACCGGCGAGCCGAGCCAGACCTCCTGCAGCGCCTCGGCGGCCTTCTTGCGGTCGCCCAGCTTCTCCTGGCAGAGCGCGAGCGCGACCTCCCACTCGGGCCGCCGCGGGTGCTTCGCCTGGATGCGGAGCAGGTGCCGGTACTCCTCGGCGGCCTCGCGGTAGGCACGGCCGGCGATGAGCGAGGCGGCGCGGCGCTGCCAGGAGAGGTAGATCCAGCGCGAGTTCTTCGCCAGCCCGGCGGCCTTGAAGCGCGCGGCCGCCTCCTTGAAGCGCTTCTGCCCGAAGAGTGCCTCGCCGAGGAGGAACTGCAGCAGGTCGCGCAGCTGAGGCAGCGGGGGGAGCAGGTTGGAGAGGCTCTTCTCGGCCTCGGCGTGGCGCCCGAGCTCGAGGAGCGCGCGCCCGCGGAGCAGGCTCGCCTCCGCCTCGCGCTGGGCGGCCGGGAGCTGGCGGAGCACCTCCGCGAACTCCTCGCGGGCGAAGGCGGCGGCCGCGGACTCGAGCGGTCCGCCGCGGGAATGGCCGGCGAGGAGCAGCAGCGCGAGCGCAGCGGCGAGGCCGGCGTGGCGAGGTCGAGCGAGCAGCGGTTTGGTCATGGATCGAGGGCTCACGCGAGGGGGCCGCGCCGGTGCCGGGAGGGGCGATCAGGAGGCTGCGAGGTTCGAGGACGCATGCGGGTCACGGCTCGGCGGCGATTATATCCGCTCCCTCTCGCCAGGGGAAACGCGGCGACCCGATCTTCGCGCGTGCGGCGAGGGCGCGCGGTCGCGCCGTTGCGCGGCGGGCGGTCGTGCCGCGGCTTCGTGCCGTTGCGCGGCGCGCGGTCGCGTCGTTGCGCGGCCCCGGTCGCGTGGTTGCGCGGCCCCCGCGCCCTGTTATCTGTAGCGTCACGGTTCGGAAGGAGCGACGATGACCAGCCTGACAGGCATCCTCCTCGCCGGCGCTCTCGCCCTGGGCGCCTGCAGCGATGACAGCAAGAGCGACACGGGCCCCCGCGACCTCGGCGCGAAGGAAGCGCGGCTCGAGACGTGATCCCGGCCACCTCGAGCGGGAGCAGCGTGAGCATCACCTTCAGCGCGGCGGGCCTCTACGGCTACTATTGCACCGCGCACGGGACGAAGACCGGGAGCGGGATGGCCGGCGCGATCCAGGTGGTGCCCTGAGCCGGTGGTCAGTCGCGGAGCAGGAGCGATCAGTCGCGGAGCAGGAGCGCGTGGAGGCTCTCGACGAAGAGCACGTCACCCGCGGGGTGGGAGCCACACAGCTCGAGGAGCGGCACCGCGAGGGAGGCGATCATGCGCGCGGCGAGGACGCCATCACCCGTGCGCAGGATGCCGGCCTCGGCGGAGCGCTTGAAGATGCGCAGCACCTCGCCGAGGAAGGCGCCGTGCAGCGCGGCCAGCCGCTCGGAGGGCATGGCCGGCAGGCGGTGCGCGACGCGCAGCGGATCGGCGTGGGAGCGCCAGAGCTCGAGGTAGAGGGTGAGGAGCGCGTCGACCCCGCGGTGCGGGCCCAGGCGCGCGAGCCCCTTGACCCCTGCGCAGGCCTGCTCCATCACCGGCTCGAGGACGGCGGCGACGAGGGCCTCCTTGCTGGGGAAGTGGGTGTAGAGCGTGCCGCGCGCGACGTCGGCGGCGTCGGCGACCTCGTCGAGGCGGACCCCCTCGAGCCCGTCGGCGGCGAAGCGCCGGGCGGCGACCGCGAGGATGCGGGCCCGGGTCTCGGCCCGGCGACGAGCGACACGTGGCAACGAGCGAGGCACGTGGACGATCTTGACAACCTGGACTGTCGTTGTCAATCTTGAACTCATGAGTTCAAGTTTAGACACCACCCATCGGGGGCGTCGATGACCCGGCGCAAGCGCAGGCGCTGGCTGTACCTCCTCCTCCTGGTGCCCCTCCTCGGGGCCAGCTACCTGGTGGTCCGCCGCATCCGCGGGCCCAAGGTGCCGGTGGCGGTGGCGGCGCGGCGCGATCTGGTGCAGCGGGTCGTCGCCAGCGGCC
>JAKLHH010000326.1 GCA_022710245.1 Myxococcota bacterium | reverse complement strand
CGTCGGCGCGCCTTGCCCGCGACGAAATATCCTCCGCGGATCGTGATCCACCGAAGCGAACTGTGGGGTTAGACAACGTGTCGACGAGGATATGGGCTCGGGTTGCGAGATGGCCGGACCCGTCCTTGCGGCACGAGGGCTGCCCCGGCGGTGAAAGCAGCGGGAGTCAGCATCTGGACCAAGCGCAAGCGTCCGAGGGCAACCTTGCGGGGGGGACCGAGTGCAGACTTGGAGGTGGGATCGGAGGCCCACCCCTCGACCTTGCGCGAATTCGCGCAACCTTGGTGGGGGGACCCCAGGTCTACCCTCCGACCTTGCGCTGAATCGCGCAACCTTGGACGTGGGACCGGAGGCCCACCCCTCGATCTTGCCCTCGAGGGCAAGATCGAGGGGTGGGAGGAGCGACCCATCTCCCAACCTTGCCCTCGGTCCGGTAGCCCACTCGGAAGCAGGCCGCACGCCGCGCGCTGGTGATGTGATCCATCACGAGCCCCGCCCCACGCGCCGCCTCATCTGAGCTTCCCTGCTCATCGCCGATCGAGAGTCGCGCTCGGTCCTCGCATGAGGGCGAAGCGCCGATCCGTGCCAGATCGACAAGGAGAGTGAAGACCGTGCGCGAGCGACCGATGCGGTGGGGGCTGATCCGACAATGCACGGAGCCCTTGCGAGCGGGCGGCGCTTGCGACATGGTATCGGCCCAGCGTGGGGGCCAAGCGGCGCCGACCCGTGCCAGCCGAGCTGACGAGGTCGACAAGGAGAGAAGACCGTGTGCGAGCGACCGATGCGGTGGGGGCTGATCCGACCGTCTCGAGCGGTGTTCACGATCCTGCTGCCGGCCCTGGCCGCCTGCGGCGAGCCCGTCGAGGAGGAGCCCCTGCCGACGGACGAGGACATCGCGGCGTGGAACGAGGCCTATCGAGACCACCTGGCGGGCAAGGCCGACAGCTCGAAGTGCTCGGGGATCGTGGTCCCGGACCAGTCGGGCTTCAAGAAGCACCTCGCCCTCACCTTCGATGACGGGCCGAGCCTGACGAACACGCCGCAGGTGCTGAAGATCCTCGCGGCCCACGGCGCCAAGGCGACCTTCTTCGTCAACGGGAAGAACGTCTCCTCCGAGGCGCGCCGCGCGCTGCTCAAGGACATGGTCGCGGCGGGGCACCTGATCGGCAACCACTCCCAGAACCACCTGCAGCTGACCAAGGTCTCCGAGGCGACGCTGCGGTCGGAGGTGGAGCAGACCCGACAGGTCCAGCTCGCCGCCGGCGCGACCCCGCGCTACTTCCGCTTCCCCTTCGGCGCCGCGACCTGCGCCGCGAAGTCGACCGTCGAGTCCTACGGCTACGCCGTCGTCGGCTGGCACATCGACTCGGCTGACTGGTGCTTCGCCTCGGGCGGCGGGTACTGCCCGAAGAAGACCTTCCAGTACGTCGACGACAAGTACCGGGGCGACCTCGTGGGCTACGTCCTCTCCCAGGCCAAGCAGACCGGCGGCGGCGTCCTGCTGTTCCATGACATCCACGGCTACACCGTGAGCGTGCTGGACGAGCTCCTCGACGGCCTCGAGCAGGCCGGGTACAGCTTCGTGCTGCCGAGCGACCAGGCCACCTTCCCGCTCCTGAACGGCAACACCGCGGCCAAGCCGTGGATCGGCGATCCCTGCGCCAGCGACGCCGGCTGCGGCTTCCTGGTGAACAGCGCGAGCAGCAAGTGCCTCACCTACGCCCTCGCCAGCGGCGGGGCGGGCGGCTTCTGCAGCGCTCCTTGCGAGGGCACCTGCCCTGACCGCGCGGGCAAGGCCACGACCTTCTGCGCCACCGTGAGCGGCAAGGGCGCCTGCGTCTCCCGGGCCTCCAGCGTGAACCAGCAGTGCCAGACGATCCCGGGGACGGCCCCGACCCTGTCCACCCGCTTTCTCGGCAAGAGCTCCGCCGCGCCGGCGACCGTCCTCGTCTGCCTGCCCAAGGGCAGCCAGGCTAGGTAGCAGCGGGGACGAAGCAGGACGCGCGAGCTACGAGCGCGGGTGCGGCGCCGCCGAGGGGAGCGACCCCGAGGCCGGGAAGCTCCGGAACCCCCCCGGCCGCTGCATCCCCGGCATGCCGGGCCGCCCGCCGGGCCCCTCGCGGTTGGGGCCGACCGCCGAGGGCACGAACCCGAGCCGCTTGAGCACCCCCGAGATGACCGCGCCGTAGAAGCCGTCCGAGCGCTTCGCGTTGGCGAGGCCGTTCTCGACCAGCTCGAACTTCGGCTCGCGCTTCTTCAGCTCCGGGCTCAGCTTGAAGCGCAGGTACGCCTGCGCCTCCGAGTAGGGGAGCGGGTTGCGCAGGTTGACGCGCCCCTCCAGCGCCAGCTCGACGTCGGGCGACTGCGCGCTGACGTTCTCCAGCGTGGCCGTCCCCTTCTCGATCTTGATCTGGCCGGCGAGCTTGCCGAGCCGCGTCCTCGGCAGCGTGACGCCCAAAGCCAGGAGCGGGTTGCCGGGGACCTTGATCATCGCCTTGCCGTCGCCGACGGTGAGCGCGTCCCCGTCGAGCTCGATGGAGCCGTTGGCGTTGGAGTAGCGGTCCTGCGGGACGCTGAGCTCGAGCTTGGCGCTCAGGCTGCCGCCGACCGGCAGCCCGATCGCGTCGCCGAGGAGCCCCAGCTTGCCGAGGTCGATCTTGCTCACCTCGAGCTTGGCCGACCAGTCCTTCTTCTTCAGCTCGTAGCTCCCCTCGAGCTCTCCGCCGAGCCCGCGCGCGGCGAACCTGACGTCGATGCCCCCGGTCAGCAGCGCGAAGATCCCCGCCTTGACCGTCACCTCGTCGAAGGCGAGGCGCACGGGCTTGGCCGCCGGCGCCCCGGGCTGCGGGCGCATGACCACCGTGACCTTCTGCGCCGAGAGGCCGAAGAGGGGGCTGGGGCCGAGCTCGCCGATGGTCACGTCGAGGTCCGCGGTGGCGGCGAGGTAGCTCTCCAGCCGCCCCTTGAGCTTGTCGTAGGGGAAGGTCAGGTAGAGGAAGATGAGGAAGCTGAAGAACCCGAAGAGCGGGTAGCCGATCCACTTCAGCAGCTTGCGCGTGCGGTCGCTGAGGTTCATGTGCGATCCCTCTTCCGCTTGCTGCCGGTGCCCTCGCCGGGGCTGCTCCCCTTCTCCTTGTGGCCGAAGGTGGAGATGGTCAGCTCGACGTCGAGGTCCTGGTGCTGGTTCCAGCGCGTGTTGACGCTGAGCTGCGTGATCTGGACGATGTGCGGGCTCCCCTCCAGCTCCTTGAGGAACTTGGCGAGCTGCTCGATCGTCACCTTGCGCAGCTTCACCTCGACGCCGCGCTGCGTGTAGCGCTCGCCGTTCACCGGCGACATCTCGCCCGACTCGGCGATGCTGACGCCGCAGGCGGAGGCCGCCGTCTCCACGAAGCGGTTGAGCTCGGGCGGCGTCCGCGACATGCGCACCTCGAGCGCGGCGAGCCGCCGGCGCTGCACCATGAAGGCGTCCTTGTGCTGGTCGAGGTCGCGCAGCGCCTTGCGCATCTCCGTGTTGTGCTCCTCGAGCTCCTCGAGGCCCGACTGGATGGTGTAGCCGATGAAGACCGCCACCCCGAGGAAGACCGCGAGGACGAGCCCGCCGACCATCAGTCGCTCGCGCGGCGAGAGCCGGGCGAAGCGCGCCTTGAAGTCGTCGATCCGGTGCGTCAGCTTGTTGGCCATCGCTTCACCCCGCTCAGAAGCAGTCCGTGGTGATGGTGAGGGAGAACTGCTTCTTGCCGTCGGCCACATCGGAGATGGTGCCGGTCGCGATGTTGGAGAAGCACTTGTTCTTCTGCAGCTCCTTGACCACGTCGCCGACCGCCGAGCGCGAGTCGGCGGTGCCGGTCAGGTAGGTCTTGCCCGGCTTGATCTCGAGCCGCGTGATGTCGAGCTTCACCTTGTCCGCGCCCGGGACCTCGGTGGAGAGGTAGGTGAGGATGTCGAAGGCCGTGCGCTGCGGGATCCCCGAGCTGGTCGCCCGCGAGCCAAGCTTGACCCGGCGCGAGACCTCCTTCGGGTTCGCCACCGCCTCCCCGAAGACCATCTGCGTCGAGCGCTTCAGCTGCTGCGCGAGCTGCTGGTCCTCGTCGCGCAGCGCGCGCAGGGACATGTAGGCGTTCAGCGCGGCGAAGAGCAGCACGAGCACCACCGAGACCGCGATGGTGATCACCTTGTCCTTCAGGATCGAGGTGTCCGCCCGGTAGGCGAACTCGCCCTGCCGCAGGTCGAGGCGGTGCCGGGTGCCGTGCTCGAGCGCGAGGCTGAGCGCCAGCGCGCCCACCGCCTCGCCGGCGGCGCCGAGCTCTACCTCGAGGTCGCTCCCGCCGCCGAGGCGCAGGCGCTCGACCGGCAGACCGAGCGCCGTGGCCAGGTGCTCCTCGAGGCCGCCGAGCTGCGAGGTCCCTCCGCAGAGGAGGACGCGCTCGGGCCGCACGCCGAGCTGCCCGCTGAAGAGCCCCATGGTCAGCTGCAGCTCGCGCGTGAGGGGCGCCAGCGCCTCGGCCACCACCGCGCCGAGCTCGCCGGGGGCCGCCGGGGAGGCCGCGCCGAGGTGCACCGTCTGCTTGAGCTCCTCGGCCTCCGCGTAGCCGAGCTGCAGCGTGCGCCGGATCGCCTCGGTGAGCTGGTGCCCGCCCCGCGAGATGGTGCGCCCGAGGAGCGGCCGCCCGTCCTGCACCAGACACAGGTTGGTCCGCTGGTGGCCGAGGTCCGCGATCAGCACCACGCCCGCCGGCGCCGCCTTGCGCGCCACGCCCCCGTAGCCGAGGGAGGCGACCGGCAGCGCGCGCGGCTCGAGGCCCAGCTCGCCGAGCTGGCCGAGGATGGCCCGCACCTCGGCGCTGCGCGCGGCGACCGCGAGGAGCTTGCCGCCCCGCCCGCCCAGGCTCGCGTGATCGAAGACCACGTCCTCCATCTCCCAGGGCAGATCGTCGGCGAGCTCGTTGCCGACCACCGCGCCGAGGCGCTTCGCGTCCGTGATGGGGATGTCGAGCAGGCGCAGCAGGACGCGGTCGCCTGGCACGGCGGTCACGATCCCGTCGACGGCGCCCGCCGGGCGGCTCATCGTCCGCAGCGCCTCGAGGCTGCGCTCCAGCGTGGGCCCGGTCCCCGGCGGCACGGCGCTCGTCTTCAGCGAGACGAGCCGGGCCACCTTGAACCCGACCTCCACCTCCGCCACCTTGACGCTGTGCGAGCCGAGGTCGATGCCGAGGACTCGCTGTGCCATGCTCTACTCCTCTCTCCAGTACAGGAAGCCGCCAGGCCCGAGGTTGGTCTTGCTCGCCTGCATGGAGACGTACTTGGTGTCCCAGACCGCGCGCAGCCGCTTGTGGATGCGCCCCACCGTCGCGCTCGCCGTGATCCGCCAGATGCGCCTGGCGCCGCCCACCACCACCGCCTCGCCGAGGGTCTGCTGGTTCATCTTGATCCCGGTGACGGGCGGCAGGTTCTGCTGCGTCTCCTGGGTCGTCTGGGCGCCGGGGATCAGCGAGGTGAAGGCCGAGACCTTGGCCACCTCGGCGGCGGGCGCCTCGATCGCCGCGATGAGCGCCTTCAGGTCCGCGAACCCGGCGCTGAGGCCGCGGATGTGCAGCACGTAGCGGGTCAGCAGCGAGAGGTTCTGCCACTGCAGCCCGGGGTCGTTCGGCGAGGCGGCGTACTGGATGATCAGCGCGGCGATCAGCGGCGCGTCGGCGAGGTTCACGTTGACCTTGCAGTCGCCGTAGACGGTGAAGGCGTCGCCGAAGGCGGCCATGAAGTCGTCGCCGACCCCCTTCACCAGGCGCAGCTCCTCGACGGTGTCGTAGTAGTGGTTCTTGTTGTCGTAGGGGTCCTTGCCCGCGTTGTAGCGGTAGTCCTCGGCGGCCGAGCTGCCGAACATCACCGTGTCCTGGTCCGCCCAGTCGACGATCGCGCGCATGATCTCGAGCCGGTCCGCGTACTGACCGTGCTCATCGGGGTTCTCGAAGAGCCGGTTGTAGCGCGTCGGCAGCATCATCGCGGCCAGCGAGGCGGCGAAGCGCACCACCGTCGGGCTGCCCGTGTTCAGCCCGCCGCCGCAGTTGAGGTTGAGCTTGCCGTCGAGGCTCTCCATCTCCAGATCGAAGCTCCCCACGTCCTGGCCGAGCCCCTTGATCTGCGCGGCGTCGATGCCGAGGATGCCGCCGAGCGCCTCGGCGCCCTCCTTGTTGTTGAAGGCCTGCACCAGGAGCGGCGCGTAGTCGGCGATCTGCAGGTCCATCCCGCCGAGCATGGCGCGGTTCGGGTCGATCAGCCGCTCCTGCACCCGGAGCAGCATGCGCGAGAGGTTGATCGACGAGCGCGCCAGGTAGTTCGCGCGCAGGTCGTCGCGGGCGTTGGCGGCCGAGACCAGGTCGACCTCGGTGTTGTAGGCGAAGTCCGCCGCCGCGACCCCCATCACCGCCAGGATCACCAGCACGGAGATCAGCGCCACGCCCTGCTGGCCGAGGCGGAGCTGGCGCCGCAGCCAGGCGGCGCGAGGACCGGCCGACGGGGCCGGGGCCCCCGCTGTCGTCGCCTGCCGCGCTGTGCGTCGTCGCCAGGTCATCATCGCCTCACTGCCCCGTCGAGAACCACAGCGGGTCGCGCATGTGGATGCGGGTGCCGGAGAGCAGCGTCAGGTCGCGGCCGCTCTCGTCGCGCACGGTCACGGTGATGCGGACCTTCGCGGGGAGCCGGTCGGGCTGCCCGTCGGCCGCGGTGGTGTTCCAGCCGTCCCTCCACTCGTTGGCCACCTCGTCGAAGAACTGGAAGTGCAGCGCGATGACGTCCTCGAGGAGGATGTCCGCGGGCCCCGTCTCGCCCGGGCGGTCACCGCCGAGCCGCCGGCTCTCGCGGCGCATCAGGTGCGTGCGCGAGCGGTTGTCCGGGTCGGGCGCCGCGTAGTAGCGGATGATGCTCTGGTCGCACTCCTTCGCGCTGTCCTTCAGCGGGACGTGGCTGAGCCCCGAGAAGGTCAGGTCGTCGATGCCGCTGTTCTTCAGCGAGATGAACATGGTCCGCGGCTTCAGCGCGCCGGGCACCTCGTTCTTGGAGAGGAACGCCATCGACATCTCGCGGGCCATGCGCCCCATGGCCAGGCGGATCTGGTGGTAGCGCTCCTCGATCTCCTCGACGCGGCGCTTGGTCCGCGAGGAGATGGAGAAGGAGCCCCAGAGGAGCGTGGTCATGCCGGCGAGGATCGCCACGCTGACCATGATCTCCATCAGCGTGAAGCCCGCCTGCGCGGAGGCGCGTGTCGTGACCGGGCGCCGGCGCATCACCGCACCACCCCCGTGCCGGGCGTGGTGGTACGGGTGCCGCTGGTCCGGGTGCCGCTGGTCCCGGTGCCGCTCGTCCCGGTCCCCGTGGTGCCGGTCGCGTTCGGGGTCAGCTGGACGCCCCCCGGCCCGACCAGCCCCGCCGGGAGCCCGCCCCCGCCGATGGCCGCGTCGATCTTGCGCGGGTCGGTGAAGTAGGCGGCGACGGTCACGTCGTGGACCTTCGAGCCCTCCTTCCACTCCACCTTCAGCTCGACCCGCCGGATGGCCTGCTCGAGGACGTTGCGGATCATCTCCAGCTGCTTGCCCAGCATGCTGGCGCCCAGCGCGGCCATGCCCCCCTTGGCGGCCGGGTTCGCCGCGCCGCCCGCGCCCGCTCCGGCGCCGCTGCCGCTCCCGCTCCCGGCGCCGCCCGGCTCCTGGGGGACGGTCCGGTCGTAGGTGTCCTCGACCAGCGGCTGGAGCCGCCCCATCACCTCGATCGCGTCGGCGCGCTTGCACGGCTTGCCGTTGCAGTCGAT
>JAKLHH010000325.1 GCA_022710245.1 Myxococcota bacterium | reverse complement strand
TCATGAGCGTCCGCGCCTCCGCCCTCGCCCTCGCCCTCGCCGCCCCCGCCCTCGCCGCCCTCGCCCCCGCCCTCGCTGGCTGCGCCAACTCGGACTTCATCCCGGCCGACTCGGGACCCACCGGCTACGAGTCCGGCGCTGGCCCCTGCAAGGAGGGGGAGAAGCAATGCAGCGGCGGCAAGCTCCTCGCCTGCAAGGACGGCACGCTGCAGCCGCAGCTCGCCTGCCAGCCGCCGCAGATCTGCAGCCAGACCCTGCTCGGCTGCGCGGCCTGCGAGCCCGGCCAGCCCACCTGCGTCGGCGACGAGATCCACGCCTGCGACGCGGAGGGTAAGATCGGCGAGCTGCAGAAGACCTGCCCGCCCGAGGGCTGCATCAACGGGGTCTGCATCGACGCCTGCTCGCAGGCGGCGCAGAAGCGGAGCTACATCGGCTGCAGCTACTGGCCCACGGTCACGCTGAACACCGACGTGGACGGCGACTTCAGCTTCGCGGTGGTGGTCGCCAACAACCAGACCAAGCCGGCCAAGATTACCGTCTCCACCGCGAAGAACGCGTCGGTGGCCACCGCCGAGGTGGCGCCGCACAGCACGGCGACGATCAAGCTCCCCTGGGTGATGAGCCTGAAGGGCAGCACCACCGCGCCGGTGACCTCGGTGCAGGAGAACGACGGCGGCTACCACCTGGTGAGCAGCCTGCCGATCACCGCCTACCAGTTCAACGCGCTCGAGTACGTGCTGAGCCACGACTGCAAGGGCGGCTACGACAAGAACCCCTCCGACGGGAAGTGCTACTCGTACACCAACGACGCCACGCTGCTCCTCCCCGAGAACGCGCTCAACAGCGAGTACATCGTCATCTCGCGCCCCACCATGTTCTTCAAGGTCCTGCAGCCTCCCTTCTTCACCCAGAACATCATCTCGCCGGGCTTCCTCACGGTGACCGCCGTGAAGGAGGGCACGACCACCGTGCGCGTGCACTTCACCACCGAGACCCAGGCAGGGGCGGCCGGCGGGCTGGCTGCCTACCACAAGGACCAGACCGCCGAGTTCAAGCTGCAGAAGCACGGCGTGCTGCAGATCGTCTCCCAGCTCCCGGCCGACTGCACGCCCACCTCGACCGACGCGAGCGGCTCCTACTGCGACCTGAAGGACAACGACCTCACCGGCACCCGCATCGTCGCCGACAACGACGTGGCGGTCTTCTCCGGCCACAACTGCTCGTTCATCCCCTTCGACAAGTGGGCCTGCGACCACCTCGAGCAGCAGCTCTTCCCGCTCAAGTCCTGGGGCAAGCACTACATCGCCTCGCAGACCATCTCCTCGAAGGACCCCTCGATCTACCGCATCGTCTCCGGCGAGAACGGCAACACCGTCACCTTCTCGCCTGCCACGGTGCAGCCGCCGGCGACCCTCGAGGAGGGGAAGTACATCGAGTTCACCACGGACCAGGACTTCGAGGTGACCGGCAGCGGCCGCTTCGCGGTGGTGCAGTACATGGTGGGGCAGAACTACGCCGGCGCGAAGACCGAGGAGGCGCCCCCGGGTGACCCCTCGATGGCGCTCTCCGTGCCCGTCGAGCAGTACCGCAAGTCCTACCTCTTCCTCGCGCCGGAGACCTATGACCAGAACTTCGTCAACATCACCGCGCCGCTCGCCGCCGAGGTGCGGCTCGACGACGCGCCGGTGGCGTCCAGCAGCTTCACCACGCTCGGCAGCTCCGGCTACAAGATCGCCAAGCTGAAGATCAGCGGCGGCTCGCACTCCATCGAGTCGACGGTGGAGGCGGGGATCTCGGTGTACGGCGTCGGCTCGTACACCTCGTACATGTACCCGGGCGGCCTCGACCTCAGGCTCCTCCTCGACTGACCTCGGCCGCGGCGCGTCAGCGCGGGCCAGCGCCGGCCGCTTCCACCCGAGCTCTTCGCGGCTGGCGTCCTCGAAAGCCCAGCCACCTGTTGACCCCACGCGGGAGCCCGATCGTGCGAGGTGGGGAGGTGCCGCCCATGGCGCTGTGGTGGCGAACACCCAGATCAAGGCCTCAGCCGCCCCCGACCTCCACTTGAATGCGTGCGGCACACGGTGTGCAGAGGCCAGACCGAGACCACCACCGCCGAGGAGGATCCGTGAACAGAAGCGTCACCCGCCTCTCGCTCGTCCTCGCCGTGCTGGCCTCCTGTGACGAAGGAGCGCTCCGCAGGGATCGTGGCGGGAGCGTCCTCGACTCCGGCGGCATGGCGGACGCCAGCGCCGCGCCAGATGGTCGCGGTAGCGCGGACTCCGGGGGACGGCTGGAGGATGCACGGGGCACGACGGACGCCGGCGGCGGCAAGGCCGACGCCAAGGGCAAGGTGGATGTCACCGGCAAGTGGGACGGCAGCTCGGGACCAGTGACACCGCCGCTCGCCGGCTCACCCTTCGGGCTCGTCCACGGCTGCGCGCCGGGAGGGAATCAGCAGAACTGGTGGGACCAGGGCGGCAGCCCGAGCAGCCTGAAGTCCCACGCCAGCTCCGCCTCCTGCGGCACGGAGATCCCTTTGATCTGGACCAGCCCCAACTGGAACGCGCCGCCGTCGTCCATCACCACCGCCATGACAGCCTATTTCTCCACCAATCCGACGCTCCCGATCTGGCAATTCGGCTGGGAGGAGAACATCAAGGGACACTGCTGCACGAGCGCCAACCTGACCACGCTCGCCAGTCAATTCGCTGCCGTCGTCGCCGCGAGGACCGCCGCCAAGACCCCCAACATCAAGATCGCGTACCAGATGGTCTTCCAGATGAACAACAGCTACTCGGGGACCAGCGCGAACATCACGAACAGCAGCATCGGCGACTTCGCGGCCCTGCTGGCGTCTCCCGCCGCCGCCATGATCGACCTGCTCGCGGTGCACCCCTATGCCTGGAACAACTACCCCACGCCCGAGCTGTGGGAGGAGCAGTACCTGGCCGTGATCAAGAGCGAGATCGCCAAGTCGGCCAACCCCAAGATGCAGATCATCTACACCGAGGGCGGGGCTCCGGTGTGCAGCTCCGTGAAGTCGGGCTGCACCCTCGACGAGTTCGGCGCGACCGTTCGTGGACAGGGACAGCAAGAGAACGCGGAGTACCTGGTGAAGCACCACGTGCTGGCGTTCAACTCCGGCGTCCAGATGGTGCTGTGGTACGAGGGCAAGCAGTTCTCCGGCTGCTCCACCACCAGCCCGCTGACCTCGGCGGAGAGCTGCTTCGGGATGCCGCCGCTCACCGTCGCGGCCCACCAGGAGCTTCAGGCGTGCATGAGCGGCAAGTCGCGAGCTCCCACGTATCGCTCGCCGCAGGCCGGAGTGCGCGTTTATGAGTTCGCCGGCGCCAGCGGCACCTGCACCATCGCCTGGACCCATGACGGCACGACGCAGGCGGTGGCGCCCACCCTGCCGGTGCTCTCGGTCTCGCTCGCCACCCTCACCTCGAGGACGGTCACCAAGGTGAGCAGCACCACGGGAGCGCCGCTCTCCAGCAGCGGGAGCCTCTCCCTCTCTCCAGCGCCGGTCTTCATCTACACCAACTGACAAGGTCGCGCGGGCGGGCGGAGGTCGCCGCGACCGCCCATCGCGCCCGCGACGGCTACGCGCCAGCCGTGACCGGCGTGGTCGCGAGCACCAGGGCGGCGAGCTCGACGGCGGCGGGGGTCACCTGCGGCCAGGTGAGCAGCGAGCGATCGGCCACCGCCGAGCGGAGCTCGGCCTCGACGTCTCGCCAGGTGTAGCTGCGCCGGCGGTTGGCGGCGAGGCGCCCGCGCGCCCAGCGCTGGATCGACGCGCCGGCCGCGGCGAGGCGCACGCGCTGGCCGGCGAGCGCGCGCCGGTGCTCCTCGTGCTCGAGGAGCACGGCCACCTCCACGTAGCAGGGCACCAGCCCCGAGAAGAGGCGGCGCGGCGGGCGCGAGGGCATCTCGTGGCGGGCGAGGGCGTCCCGGAAGCGCTCGTCGAGGCGACGGTAGTAGCGAGGGTCGGCGGCGCCCGAGTCTCGCGCCGAGGCGTAGACGCGGCGGTAGCCCTCGAGGTGCTGCGGGTAGCAGGCGCCGATCGCCGCGAGGTAGGTCTCCTTCTGCGCGCCGGGTCGCAGGGTCAGACCGCCGACGCAGACGAAGTCCACGCCGAGCTGCGCGGCGCGCGCGACCAGGCGCTCGATCGCCTCGGGCTGGTCGGAGATCCCGGGGAGGACCGGCATCGCCATCACGCCGGTCGCCAGGCCGCGCCGCCGCGCCTCGGCGAGGAGGCGCCAGCGCTCCTCGAGGGGCGCCGCGCCCGGCTCGAAACGCTCGCGGACGTCCTCGTCGAGGGTCTGCAGGCTGAAGGAGAGGATCGCGCGCGTCTGCCGGTTGATCTGCTCGAGCAGGTCGAGGTCCCGCTCGACGAGGGCGCTCTTGGTGAGGACGTGCACCGGGAGCCGGTGACGGAGCGCGAGCTCGAGGGCGCCGCGCGCCAGACGGTAGCGCCGCTCGGCGGGCTGGTACGGGTCGGAGACTCCGCCGCCGAGGAGGACGAAGCCTGGCTCGCGGAGGCGCGAGAGCTCCGCGTCGAGGAGGGCGACGGCGTTCCGCTTGACCAGGATCTCGCGGTCGAAGTCGCCGCTCACGTGGTAGCGCTCGGCGCGGCCATCGCAGTAGAGGCAGCCGTGCTCGCAGCCCCGGTAGAGGTTCATGCCATAGCGGCCGAGGAACCAGGGGTCGGCGGTGCCGGCGACGCGGGTGATGCTCTTCGCGTCGTGCTCCAGGTAGGTGACGGCGCCGGCCACGGGGGGATGATAGCGCGGCGCGGGCTCAGCGCGAGAGGCGGACCAGCTGGTGCGAGACGTCGTCCGAGCACATGCAGGAGGCGTAGCGGAGGCCGTAGGTGAGCAGCGCGACGCCGGTCGCGGGGTCGGCGTGGACCGCGAGGACCTCCGCGGGGCGCACGACCACCTCGTCGGGTCGCTCGAGCTCCATGCCGCAGCTCACCCGCTGGCGCGGGAGCCGCGTCGCCAGCGCGCCGCGCGCGCCGAGGACCACGAGCCGGCCGTTGCGGGCGTCGTAGCGAGCGCGAAGCCCGCCGCCCACCCAGCGGCGCTCGTCCTCGGTGCGCTGCAGCGCGCGGAGCGGGCGATAGCCGCCGCGGGTGAGCTCGGCGTTGACGAAGCGGGCCCGGGCCCAGGGCGTGCGGCCGTGCTCCGTCGAGACACGGCGCGCCTTGCCGTTCTCGTCGGTGGCGGTGATGGGGACGTCGAGGACCACGGCGCCGTCACGCACGCGGAGGAAGCGGACGCTGAGCCAGGCCGCGCCGCTCGGATCCGAGTCCCCCTCGGCGAGGGCGACGGTGCGCCCGTCCGCAGAGACCGCGGGCAGCCCGTCGGCGGCGGTGTCCGTGGGCTCGCGGTCGACCACGACGCGCGGCCGCGAGGCGAGGGAGGTGGCTGGCGCGAGGGTGGCGGTGATCAGCAGAGCGGCAGCGAGGGTGCGTAGCATGTGGAGTCTCCTTGCCGGAGACCTCGAGCAAGCCCCGGGCCAGGGGCCAAGGCCTGGAGATGGCTGACTTCGCTGGACGCCGTGGACGCCCAGCCACAGCCCAGAACAGCGGCGAGTGGAAGTCCTGCCGCACCTCGGCCTGCGGCTGCGCGTTGTTGAAGGCGATCTGCGGCGAGAGCTACTGCTGGCCACAATGCCGATCCGTTAACCCCTCGGGCACTCGAGGCTGGTGGTGTCCTCGGCCCACTCGGCCCACGGACCTGACCGGGAGGGCGCCGGGCGCGAGTCGCGCTCGGGGCCGATTCGTCGAGCGTTCGTCGTCGGTGGTGGAGCAGGCTCTTCTGGCGCTCGACGAGGGTCCGTGGGCCGAGTCGGCCTCGGCTCTCGGGATGGAGACCACCGCCGACAGTCGCGCGGGGCGTGTTGGCTCTCTAACTGACTGGCATTGCTGCTAGCCAGCGCCGCCCACCCAACAGGTGTCTTCGACACCGACCAGCCGGCGGTCTGCGGTTGTTCGCCTCCCTGGCGTCGACGGCGGAAACCCGCCCCAGGTTTAGAACCTGCACCCGGAGTCCGCCTGCCAGAAGGCGGAAACCCACCCCAGGTTCCAGACCTCACCGGAGATTCCGCTCGCCGGCAGGCGGAAAGTGGGTGCAGGTTCTAAACCTGCCCTGGGAGTCCGCCATCGCCTCGCCGAGGAGTCCGCGGCTGACTGGCCAGGGTGCGCGAGCAGCGAGGGATCAGAGGTTGAGGGGAGTGTCAGCAGGAGCGACCCGCCAGCGATGAACGCCGCGCCCGGCCCCGCGCCCCCGGGCGCGCTATGCTGACCGACGCAGCCATGAGCGACCCCGAGCTCGTCAGCTTCCTCCAGCGCGTGCTGCCGGGCCTGCGGCTCCGCTGGGAGGGCTTCCGCAAGGTGCGCGGCCAGGTGCGCAAGCGCCTGGCGCGCCGCCTCGCCGCGCTCGGGCTCGCCGACCTCGACGCCTACGAGCGCTGGCTCGAGAGCCATCCGGACGAGCGCGCCGTCCTCGACGAGCTCTGCCGCATCACCATCTCGCGCTTCTACCGCGACCGGGGCGTGTGGGACGCGCTCGCCACGCGCGTCGTGCCGCTCCTGCTCGAGCGCGACACCCCCCTCCGCGCCTGGAGCGCGGGCTGCGCCTCCGGCGAGGAGCCCTACACGCTGGCGCTCCTCTGGCACCTCGAGCTGGCGCCCCATCACGCTGGCGCGCGCCTCGAGGTCCTCGGCACTGATGCGAACCCGCGGCTCCTCGAGCGGGCAGCGCGGGCCTGCTATCCGCGCGGGGCGCTCCGCGAGCTCCCCGCTGGCTGGTCGGAGCGCGCCTTCGAGCCCGCCGGCGAGGAGCTCTGCCTGCGCGCCGCCTGTCGCGTCGGCGTTCGCTTCGAGGCTCGGGACCTCCGCGCGGCGATGCCCGACGGCCCCTTCCAGCTCATCCTCTGCCGCAACCTCGCCTTCACCTACTTCGCGCCCGAGCTGCAGCGAGAGGTCCTCGCGCGTCTGCTCTCGCGGCTGGCTGCGGACGGCTGCCTCGTGATCGGCTGCCACGAGCGCGTGCCCGCACCCGCACCGCTGACGCCTCTGCCCGGCGCGCCCTCGATCCTCCGACGCGCGTGAGGGTCCTCGCGTGGTCGCGGAGCGGCTTGCCGCCGCGCGGCGCTTTCGACGATACTGTCCCCCCTGAGAACAACCAAGGAGCTCCACGCCATGCGCCACGCGCTCGTCACCCTCGCCGTCCTCTCGCTCTGCACCACACCCGCGGCCGCCGAGAAGCCGAAAGCGCCGCCGAAGCCTGCCGCGAAGACGAAGGTGGCGCCGATCAAGGCCGCGCTCAGCTGCGCCTTCAAGGCGCAGGACGGGAAGGTCTTCAAGTGGCCGGGCAACGGCACCAAGGCGAAGCTGCGCATCGAGGATGTGGTCGACTGCGCCATCCTGATCCCGGCGGTGCCCGCCGGCCAGGAGCTGAAGGGCAGCATCAAGGGGAAGGGCAAGGCGCACGAGGCGCCTCTCGCGAAGCTGCCCGCACCGAACCCGGACACGATGCGCGTCGTCAACGTGAAGCTCTCCTCGGAGAGCGGCGACTTCGAGGGCTGCATGGACTTCACCGTCGAGGGCAAGCTGACGAGCGGCGGGCAGACGGTCTTCAGCAGCAAGCTGGGCATCAAGCAGTACTGCCCCGACTAGCCACGACTGCCCGACTGGCCGCGACTGCCCGACTGGCCGCGACTGCCCCGACTGGCCGCGACTGCCCCGACTGGCCACTGCCCCGACTGGCCACTGCCCCGACTGGCCACTGCCCCG
>JAKLHH010000324.1 GCA_022710245.1 Myxococcota bacterium | reverse complement strand
CGCTGCTGCCGGGCCTGCTGAAGGGCTTCCGCCAGCACTTCGGCAACACGCCCGGCACGCTGGCGCGTGCCCCCGGCCGCGTCAACCTGATCGGCGAGCACACCGACTACAACGACGGCTTCGTCATGCCGGCGGCGATCGATCGCCGTGTCTGGATCGCCGCCGCGCGCCGCGCCGACCGCCGCGTCGAGGTGCGCTCGACGGCGTTCCCCGACGCCGCGAGCTTCTCGCTCGAGGACCACGCCCCGCGCCCGACGCGCCACTGGAGCGACTACGTGCGAGGCGTGGCGCTCTGCCTCGAGGAGGCTGGCCACCGCCTGGGCGGCGCGACCCTCCTCGTCGAGAGCGACGTGCCGACGGGCTCCGGGCTCAGCTCCTCGGCGGCGATCGAGGTCGCGGCGGGCCTCGCGCTCCTCGACCTCAGCGGGCTCGCGCTGCCGCCCCTCGAGCTGGCCCGCGTCTGCCAGCGCGCCGAGAACGTCCACGTCGGCACCCGCTGCGGGATCATGGACCAGTTCGCCGCCTGCTGCGGCCAGCCGGGGCACGCGCTGCTCCTCGACTGCCGCTCGCTCGCCTTCGAGCCGCTCACGCTCCCGCCCGGGCTGAAGCTCGTCATCTGCAACACCGGGGTCAAGCACGAGCTGGCGAGCGGGGAGTACAACGCTCGCCGGGCCGAGTGCGAGGCCGGGGTGCAGGCGCTCGCCTCGGCGATCCAGGACCACCCGGTGCGCGCGCTCCGCGACGTCTCCCTCGAGGAGCTCGAGCGCCACGGCGGCGAGCTGCCGGAGGTGGTGCGCCGCCGCTGCCGCCACGTGGTCGGCGAGGACGCGCGCGTCCAGGCGTTCCGCGCCGCGCTCCTCGCCGGCGAGCTCCCCGCGCTGGGGCGGCTGATGGCCGGGTCGCACCGCAGCCTGCGCGACGACTACGCGGTGAGCTGCGCCGAGCTCGACGTGATGGTCGAGCTCGCGACGGCGGCGCCCGGCGTGCGCGGCGCCCGGATGACGGGCGGCGGCTTCGGCGGCTGCACCATCAACCTCGTCGAGGCCGCGCAGGTCGAGGCCGTCCGCGAGGCCGTCGGCCGCGGCTACCAGGCCGCCACCGGCCGCCGCGCCGAGATCCTCGTCTGCGAGGCAGCGGGCGGCGCCGAGCGCGTGGTCTGAGCAGGGCCAGGCACCGGGCACCGGAGGAGCACATGTTCCAGCAGCCGCACCGACGCTACAACCCGCTCGCCCGCGAGTGGGTGCTGGTCTCTCCGCAGCGCACGAAGCGCCCCTGGCTGGGCCAGGTGGAGAAGGTGCGCGAGGAGCTGCCGCCCGCCTACGACCCGGGCTGCTACCTCTGCCCCGGCAACGCGCGCTCGGGCGGGGCGCGCAACCCGGCCTACGAGGGCGCGTTCGTCTTCGACAACGACTTCCCCGCGCTGCTGCCGACCACGCCGGCCGGGCGCACCACCGAGCACCCGCTCCTGCTCGCCGAGGGCGAGCCGGGCATCTGCCGCGTGGTCTGCTTCTCGCCGCGCCACGACCTCTCGCTGCCGCGGCTGCCGCTGCCCGCGATCCGCGGCGTCCTCGACCTCTGGGCCGAGCAGGTGCGCGAGCTCGGCGCGCTGCCGCAGATCGGCTACGTGCAGATCTTCGAGAACCGCGGCGCCATGATGGGCGCCTCGAACCCGCACCCGCACTGCCAGCTCTGGGCGAGCCGCGGCGTGCCCAACGAGGTCGCCGCCGAGCAGGCGGCCCAGGCGGCGCACCACGCGCGCGGCGGCGCCTGCCTGCTCTGCGAGTACCTCGAGGCCGAGCTGGCGCGGGGCGAGCGCCTGGTCTGCGAGAACGAGCGCTTCGTGGCGCTGGTCCCCTTCTGGGCCATCTGGCCCTTCGAGGTGATGGTGCTCCCGCGCCGGCACCTCGCCGGCCTCGACCAGCTCGAGCCCGAGGAGAGGGACGCGCTCGCCTCGCTGCTCAGGAGGCTCACCACGCGCTACGAGAACCTCTTCGAGTCGATGTTCCCCTACTCGATGGGCTTCCACGGGCGGCCGCTCGACGGCGCCCCGCACCCCGAGTGGCACCTCCACCTGCACTTCTTGCCGCCGCTCCTGCGCTCTGCGACGGTGCGCAAGTTCATGGTGGGCTACGAGCTCCTCGGCACGCCGCAGCGCGACCTCACGGCCGAGACCGCGGCGGAGCGGCTGCGCGGGTGCTCCGAGGTGCACTACCTCGAGCGCTGAGGCGGGTGGTTGACGTCGTGCTGAGCCGATCTGCCAGCGCCGAGGAGCGGCGAGTGTTCACGGTCCCGTGCGCTGATAGGTGACCCCGCTCTCTCCGACCACGATGACCGTCCCGTCGCTGCGCAGCTCCGCGGCCTGTCGCGTCTTGTCGATGACGACGAACTGGCCACTTCTCGGCGGGCACCAAGGCCTACTGCAACCCGCCACTCTGGGGCGATGGCTACGAGGACATCAAGGTGATCGCCCGGCACCGCGGCTCGCGGCGGCTGGTGGTGATGGTGATGCCGAGCGAGCGGCTCACCAGCTGGCGCGCGGAGCTCGTCTACAGCCCCGCCGTGATCCGGCTGCTCGAGGGCGTCTGGACCCGCGCGCAGGCCGAGAGCTTCGCGCTCAGCCTCTCGGGAGGCGCGCCACGGCAGCAGGAGCTGCGCCAGGTCGGCGCGTCGCTCTCGCGGGCGCTGCGGTTGATCGAGACCGACGCCGTCGCCCGGGGGCTCGAGGGCGAGGCGGCGGCCGCCCTCGCGGGCTGGGGCAGCGCCGAGTGGGCGACCGAGCCGGGTGGGCCGCCCGCGCTGCAGGTCCTCGCCGACTGGCTCGAGGAGCGCGTGGCCGGCGTGCCGCGTCCCCTCCTCGCCGAGACCGTCGTCAGACGGGCGCGCCGGCGCTCTCCGGCGTGACCGACCCGGATCCGTCCGCGAAGCGGGGTCCGGCGAAGCTCATCCGGGGTGAAGCGCCGCCAGGCGGTCTGCTCAGCGGCGCAGGCCGGCGCCGAGCGTCTGCGTGAACGCGCGGTAGCCCGCGCTGGAGGCGACCGTGCTCACGTTGCCGGTGCCGTACTTCTGCTGGAAGCCGAAGGAGCCGAGGTTGTTGCGCTCGTCATAGACGCGCTGCGAGGCGGCCACGCTCGCCTGATGCGCGGGGCTGCCCGCGGTCCGCTGCCACGCGCGGTAGGCCTTGGAGCCGGGCTGCCCGTGCCACTGATACTGAGCCTGGGCGGCTCCGGCGAGCACGAGGAGCGAGAGGAGCAGGGTCGAGATCGCGGTCAGCAGCTTGCGCATGGAGTGCCTTCCTGGTGAGGTCCTGACTGGCTCCAGGAGCAAGCGGCGGACCAGCGACAGGGGCGCGATCTCGCGTGGGCGGCGGCGACCACGCTGCCCGGAGGCTGCTACCGGGCAGCTCCGGAGGCGAGCCAGGACCATTGTCTCCCGGGTCGGTGGTGGTCCGTACGGCGCTCGCGAGTGAGCATCCCGGAGCGTCCCGAAGGGACGCGAGGACCAGCGCCCCCCGCGAGCGGGCCCTCCGGGTGTCGGGTCCCCGCGCCGCCGACCTCGAAGATGTGACCAATCATGAGAGCTGATGCTAGCCCCGCACGTCCCTCGCGCGCAGCGCCGCCACGCCCACGCCGCCCTGCGAGCGCACGGCCACGCGCAGCTGATCGGTCTCCTCGCGCGGGAGCCAGCGCACCGCCAGCCCCTCGCCGACGAGCTCGCCGTCGCCCTCCCAGCGCGTGCTCACCGCCGCGCCGACGCCAACCGCGCGCACCTCGATCGTCTCGCCGTCACGCCGGGCGGTGAGCCCGAGCGCCGGCGGGTCGAAGAGGGGCAGGTCCGTCGTCCGCGTGATCGGGTGCCCGGCGGCCGGGTCGCGCCACTGATCGAGCAGGCGCGCCTGCGGCGCCTTGGCGTCGGGCGGCGGCTGCGGATCGACGATCATCTGGTCAGGCCCCGCGTCCTTGGGCTTGGCGTCGGCCGGCTTCGCGTCCTTGGGCTTGGCGTCGGGGGGCTTGGCGTCGAGGAGCTTGGCGTCCTTCGGCCTGGCGTCGAGCGGCCACGACATGTCGTCGCCCCCCAGGGGGCGGTCCGGCCGCTGGTCGAGCGGCCTGACGTCGGGGTCGACCACCCAGGGGTGGTCGAGCGGCCCGGCGTCGGCGTCACCGCGCGGACCGTCGAGCGGCCCCACGTCGGGGTCCACGACCTGCCGGCTGTCGCAGCCCTCCGCGGCCGCGAGCAGCGAGGCGAGCGCGACGCCCTGAAAGACCTGCGCGGCCCTGCGCGCGACCGCGCTGGCCGCGCGCGCGAGGCGCGGCCGGCTCGCCGCGGCGGCGAGGCGCTCGGCCTCGCGGTTGAAGCGGTCGAGCTCCTCGTGCCGCCGCCCGTCCGCCGCCGCCACGCGCAGCCCGAGGAGCGCCGTCTCGCGCTCGATCCGATCGCGGTCCGCGAGGTCGACCTCGCGCGCGAGGGTCAACGCCTCCTCGAGGAAGCCCGCGCTCTCCAGCATGATCCGGCGGGTGAGCGTGGTCGCCTCCTCGAGCAGCGCGGCGTGGCGTCCTTCCGCGTCCTGCCCGTGGAAGTGCTCGAGCAGGCGCGCCAGGTAGCCGATCCCCATCACGCGGTTGTGCACGCCGTCCGCGTCGTAGTTGCGCTGGCGGAAGACGGCCGCGCAGATGCGGAAGAGGAGCTCGGTGCGGTCGTCCTTCACGCGATAGCCGTTGCCGAGGTAGCTGCCGCTGAGGTTCCCCTCGGCGGCGAGGCGCTGCTGCAGCGGCGTGCCGTGGTAGGGCTCGGCGCGGCCGAAGTTGACCGGGTGCTCCGGGTGCTCCTTCACGAAGGCGAGGTTCGCGGCGAGGTCGTCGAGGGTCGCGTCCGGCTCGAAGACGAGCAGGTTGTAGCAGACGAAGATGCCCGCCTCGGAGCAGGCGGAGAGCGCCTCGCGGACCTGCTCGAGCTCGACGTCGCGCCCGAGGTGGATGAGGCCGGGCCGGGAGGTGTTCTCGACGCCGAGGTAGAGCCGGACCACGCCGAGCGCGCGGAGCTGCCCCGCCAGCTCGCGGGTCAGCGAGTCCGGGCGGCACTTGCCGATCAGGCCGATCTGGCCCGTCACGCCCTCGCGCTCGAGCGCCGCCCGGAGCGCGCGCACCCGAGCCAGCGACGCCTCCGGCCGGGGCAGGAGGAAGGTGTCGTCATGGAAGCAGAAGACCGCGCGCGGGCCGGCGGCGCGCAGCAGCTGCGCCATCTCGGCGGCGATGTTCTCGGGGCTGCGGTGGCGGAGCAGCTTGCCGCCGCCGTGCTGGCGCGCGTCGCGATAGAAGGAGGCGATCGAGCAGAAGGTGCAGCGCCCCCAGCAGCCACGGCCGCCCATGATGGGGATGAAGGGGACGCCGAGGTGGCGTGAGTGCGGCCGGTAGCGCTTCGGGAAGGGGAGGCGGTCGAGCTCACCCTCGAGCGGCCGGCCCGCGGTGCGCAGCGGCCCGTCGGGGCCGGGGAGCGCCAGCCCGGCGATGCCCTCGAGGGGGGCGCCCGCCGCCAGCGCCCCGAGGAGCTCGCGGAAGGTCTCCTCGCCGTCGTGGAGCACGATCGCGCTCACCCCGTGCCCGCCGGTCAGCACCTCGCGCCAGGCGAGGGTCGGGTACTGCCCGCCGAGCGCGAGGTGGCCGGCGAAGCCACCCGCGCGGAGCCCGGCGGCGAGCTCGAGGAACTCCGCCGAGCGGTGCTGGAACTGCAGGCTCAGCCCGACCACGTCGGGCGCGAGGGCGAGCACGCGGGCCTGCACCGCGCTCCGCTCGCCCGCGTCGCTGAAGGGCACCACGCTGACCGCGTGGCCGGCGGCCTCGGCCACCGCCGCGATCATCCCGACTCCCAGGTTCTCCTCGAGGTCCGCGCCGATGAGGACGATCTTCATGCTGCACCCCTCTGCCGCGGTCTGCCGCGGCCGGTCTCGCTGCCCGCTCGCTGAAGGAGCTAGATTGTCCTCGGACGGCGCCCGCAGCGTCAACCACGGTCTGGCATCGCTTTGCCAGAACCGGATTCCTTTTTGGCGCGCCACGGGCTATCGTACGCGTCCATGAGCCACGACGATGACTGGGACGACGAGACCAAGGCCGTCCCCGCCGCTCCGGCCGCGGAGGACCCTGGCGCGACCGCCAGCGAGGCGGCCTACCTGATCGTCCTCAGCGGCAGCCGCATGGGGTCGATGATCGAGGTGCGCGACGGGCTGGTGATCGGCCGCGCCCACACCACCGACTTCCAGGTGCCCGACGAGGGCATCTCGCGCCAGCACGTGCGCATCCGCGCGACCCCCGACGGCAAGCTCACCGCCGAGGACCTCGGCAGCATGAACGGCATGTTCGTCAACGGGCACCGGGTAGCCCACACCGTGCTCACCGACGGCGACAAGATCCGCATCGGCACCACCACCATCCTCAAGTTCTCCTACGCCGACAAGCTCGAGGAGAGCTTCCAGCTGCAGCTCCGCGAGGCCGCGCTCCGCGACCCGCTGACCCGCGTCTACAACCGCCGCTTCCTCGACGAGCACCTCGCCCGCGAGGTCGCCTTCGCGCGCCGCCACGGCTCCCCGCTCAGCCTGATCCTGATCGACATCGACCACTTCAAGGAGGTCAACGACACCCACGGGCACCTGGTGGGTGACGCCGTCCTGATGGGTCTCGCGGGGGCGGTCAGCAAGCAGATCCGGCAGGAGGACTTCCTCGCCCGCTACGGCGGCGAGGAGTTCGCCGTGGTCTGCCGCGGGACCACCGGCGTGGTGGCGTTCGCCGTCGCCGATCGGCTGCGCATGCGGGTGCAGACGCAGGCGCTGATCCCCGAGCGTCCGGGGCTGTGGGTCACCTTCAGCGCCGGGGTGGCCGCCATGCCGGACCCCGAGCTCCCGGGCGAGCGCGAGCTGATCGACGCCGCGGACCGGGCGCTCTATCGCGCCAAGCACGGCGGACGCAACCGCGTCCACCTGCACCGCGCCGGCGAGGAGTGACTTTTCTCCATCACCAGGAAGGGCACGCCGCTCTCGGTGTAGTTGTATCGTCATTGAGACAGGGCACCGATGAACCTGTCGCCGCAGACGCCCAAAGGCATCACGATCTCTCCAGCGCTCGACGAGCGGGTCACAGCTGCTTCTCGCGCCGCAGCTTCGCCACGCGCTCCCTGAACTGCTTCACCGAGCGAGGCAGCGCGACCTTGGTCCCGTAGCGGACCAGCCCGCCCGGCGCCTTGGTCGTGGGCAGCAGGACCACGGAGTACGAGAGGAGCGCGCGCCCGCCGCGCCAGGGGCTGACCGTCCAGCTCCCCTGGTTCCGGTGGAAGGTCCCCGAGACGAGCGTCCAGCGGCGGGTGTAGACCCGGCGCCTCGCGTCCTCCACGTGTACGTTCTGGGTCACGCACCAGTAGTCGGCGAGCGGCCAGGGCATGTCGATCTTGTAGTAGAAGCGGTAGCCCGCGCCGCTCCTGGCCTCGACCCGGCTCTCCACCATCCGGGTCATGAACTCCTTGTAGCGGCCCACCTCGGCGATCACGCGGAAGACCTGCTCGGGCGAGGCGTCGATCACGCCGACGGCCCAGCCCGCGCCGGCGCCGTCCTTCTCCTTCCAGAACTGCATCAGCACCTCGCCCGCGTCGAGCTTGCGCGAGTCGGCCTCCGAGAAGGACGCCGGCTGCGCGTCACCGCGGGCGGCGGCGAGCCAGAGGAGGAGGCCGAGGACGATCGAGGTGGCGCGAGGGCGCCGAGGTCGCACCATGGGGGCGATGGTAGCGCAAGTCAGAGACCGCGACAGCCGCGTCATGCCGACGCGGGATCGTGC
>JAKLHH010000323.1 GCA_022710245.1 Myxococcota bacterium | reverse complement strand
CCGAGCCGGAACGGCGTCTTGTAGAAGCTCAGCTTTCCCCCGGTGCGCACCGCGGAGCGGATCAGCTCCGAGTCCGGATGACCGACCCAGGGTCCGCCGACCCGCATCAGCTTGCGCGCGCTCTCGCCGAGGAGCGGCGCGCGCGTCCCATCGGCGAGGGCGGCCGCACCGAAGGCGAGCAGACCAACAGCCGCGAGGAGGGCGAGCGTGCGGCGCATGCCATCCCGCTCTGCAAGGCTCGGGCCGGGCCGGGAGCCCTCGCGGACCTGCAAATCCGAAGAGATCCGTCGTGGTGGGTGGCCAAGCGCCTGGCCACGCAGCGAGCGCAGCGGCCGGGAGGCGACGGCCTAGGCCGGCAGCGCGCTCTGCCCCATCAGGGACACGTCGATCGCCCGCGCCGCCCGCCGCCCCTCGGCGATCGCCCAGACGACCAGCGACTGCCCCCGGCGCGCGTCGCCCGCCGCGAAGACCCCCGGCAGGCTCGTCTGGTAGGTGCCGTCGGTGCGCAGGTTGCCCCGCGGATCGAGCGCGAGCTCGCCGAGCTCCTCGTGCTCCGGGCCGCTGAAGCCCAGCGCAAGGAGCACCAGCTCCGCGTCGATCGTGAAGGCGCTCCCGGGGAGCTCGCGCATGGTGCGCCGCGCGTCCTCGTCGGCCTCGCTCCACTCGAGCCGCACCGCGTGCAGTCGCGACACCCGCCCGTCCTCGCCGGTCAGCGCGGTGGTGCTCACGCTCCAGCTCCGCTCGCAGCCCTCCTCGTGCGAGGAGGACGTGCGCAGGATGAGCGGCCAGTGCGGCCACGGGGTCAGCCGCGGGCGCGCGGCGGGGGGCATCGGCAGGAGCTCGAGCTGCGTCACCGAGCGCGCGCCCTGCCGGTTCGCGGTGCCGACGCAGTCCGCGCCCGTGTCGCCGCCGCCGAGCACGACCACGCGCTTGCCGGTGGCCAGGATCTCGGCTCCCGCGATCGGCAGGCCCCCCACGCGGCGGTTGTGCTGGGTGAGGAAGTCCATCGCCAGGTGCACCCCGCCGAGCTCGCGCCCCGGGATGGTGAGCTCGCGCGCGCGGGTCGCCCCCACGCAGAGACAGACCGGCCCCTCGGCGCGCAGCTCGGCGAGGAGCGCGGCGTCCACGTCGACGCCAGTGCGGAAGCGCACCCCCTCGGCAGCGAGCAGCGCGAGCCGCGCCTCGACCACCCGCTTCTCCAGCTTGAAGTCCGGGATGCCGTAGGTGAGGAGGCCCCCGATGCGGTCGGCGCGCTCGAGGACCGTGACCGTGTGGCCCGCGCGGTTGAGCTGATCGGCGACCGCCAGGCCGGCCGGCCCCGAGCCCACCACCGCGACGCGCTTGCCGGTGCGACGCGGCGGCGGGCGGGCGGGCCAGCCGCCTTCGAAGGCGCGGTCCGCGATCGCCTGCTCGATGGACTTGATCGTCACCGGCTCGTCGTTGATGCCGAGCACGCAGGCGGTCTCACAGGGCGCCGGGCAGACGCGGCCGGTCAGCTCCGGGAAGTTGTTGGTGGCGACGAGCGCCTCCAGCGCGTCGCGCCAGCGCCCCTGGTAGACGGCCTCGTTCCAGTCGGGGATGCGGTTCCCGAGCGGGCAGCCGTGCGGGCTGTGGCAGAAGGGCAGGCCGCAGTCCATGCAGCGCGAGGCCTGCGCGGTGAGGCGCGCGGGCTCGAGGGGGATCCCCACCTCGCGGTGGTCTCGCAGCCGCTCCTCGACCGGGCGCAGGGGCCCGGTCTCGCGGTGGTGCTCCTTGAATCCGGTGGGCTTGCCCATGCTCTCCTCAGATCACCTCGGCCAGGCGCTCGGCCGCGCGCGTCCGCGCCAGCACGCGCGCGTACTCGACGGGGAGCACCTTGACGAAGCGTCGCAGCATCACGTCCCGGTGCGTGAGGAGCTCGGCCGCCCGCGCGCTGCCGGCGAGGTCGCGGTGGCGCTCGAGGAGCCCGAGCAGCGTGGTGAGGTCGTCCTCGTCGAGCGGCTCCAGGGTCACCGTCGCCGCGTTGCAGCTCTGGCGGAGGTCGCCCTCCTCGTCGAGCAGGTAGGCGAGCCCGCCGCTCATGCCGGCGCCGAAGTTGCGCCCGACGCGCCCGAGGACCACGACCACCCCGCCGGTCATGTACTCGCAGCCGTGGTCGCCGACGCCCTCGACCACCGCCGTCGCCCCGCTGTTGCGCACGGCGAACCGCTCGCCGGCCATACCGCAGAGGAAGGCCTCGCCGGAGGTGGCGCCGTAGAGCGCGACGTTGCCGACGAGGACGTTCTCCCGCGGGATGAAGGTGGAGCCGCGCGGCGGGGAGACGATCAGGCGTCCGCCGGAGAGCCCCTTGCCGAGGTAGTCGTTCGCCTCGCCCTCGAGGATCATCGTCAGCCCCTGACAGGCGAAGGCGCCGAAGCTCTGGCCGGCGCTGCCGTGCAGGCGCAGCGTGACGGTGTCGTCGGCGAGCGCGGGGCCGTGGCGGCGGACGAGCTCGCTGGCGATGCGGGTCCCCACCGCGCGGTGCGTGTTGCGCACGGGGAAGACCACCTGCACCTTGCGGGCCTCGTCGAGCGCGGGCGCCAGCCGCCCCAGCAGGAGCCCGTCGAGGCCGCCCTCCAGGTTGGGCGTCTGCCCCTCGCGGTGGCAGAGGGGACCAGCCCCGCGCGGCGGCGAGAGGAGCGGGGAGAGGTCGACGTGGCGTGCCTTCCAGTGATCGAGCGCGCGCCGCGGCTCCAGGCAGTCGACCCGGCCCACCATCTCCTCGACGCGCCGGAAGCCGAGCTCCGCCATCAGCTCGCGGAGCTCCTCGGCGACGAAGTGGAGGTAGTTGATCACGTGCTCGGGGCGGCCGGCGAAGCGGCGCCTCAGCTCGGGGTCCTGGGTGGCGACGCCGACCGGGCAGGTGTTGAGGTGACACTTGCGCATCATCACGCAGCCGAGCGAGACGAGCGCCATGGTCGCGAAGCCAAACTCCTCGGCCCCGAGCAGCGCGGCGATCGCCACGTCGCGCCCGGTCTTCAGCTGACCGTCGGTCTGCAGGAAGACGCGGCCGCGCAGGCCGTTCATCACCAGCACCTGCTGCGCCTCGGCGAGCCCGAGCTCCCAGGGGAGGCCGGTGTGCTTGATCGAGGAGAGCGGCGCCGCGCCGGTGCCGCCGTCGTGCCCCGAGACGAGCACCACGTCGGCGCCCGCCTTGCACACCCCCGCCGCCACCGTGCCGACGCCCGCCTCGGCGACGAGCTTCACCGAGACGCGCGCCCGCGGGTTGGCGCAGCGGAGGTCGTAGATGAGCTGCGCCAGGTCCTCGATCGAGTAGATGTCGTGGTGCGGCGGCGGGGAGATCAGCGTCACCCCCGGCGTGCTGTGCCGGATCCGCGCGATCACCTCGTCGACCTTGTGGCCGGGGAGCTGTCCGCCCTCGCCCGGCTTGGCGCCCTGCGCGATCTTGATCTGCAGCTCGTCGGCGTTGACCAGGTACTGCATGGTGACGCCGAAGCGGCCGGAGGCCACCTGCTTGATCGCGCTCCGCCGCGAGTCGCCGCCGGGCAGCGGCGTGAACCGCGCCGGGTCCTCGCCGCCCTCGCCGGTGTTCGAGCGGCCGCCGAGGCGGTTCATCGCGATCGCGATCGCCTCGTGCGCCTCCTTGCTGATCGAGCCGAAGCTCATCGCGCCGGTGGCGAAGCGCTTGACGATCTCCGAGGCCGGCTCCACCTCCTCGAGCGGCACCGGCCCCTGCGCCGCGGGCCTGAGCTCGAGGAGGCCGCGCAGCGTGGCGAGGTCGCGGCTCTGGTCGTTCACCAGAGCAGCGAAGCGCCGGTACGCCGCGCGCGAGCCGCTCCGCACCGCCTGCTGCAGCAGCGGGACGATCTCGGGGTTCACCTGGTGGTGCTCGCCGCCCTGCCGGTAGCGGTACTCCCCGCCGAGCTCGAGGTCGTCCTGGTGCGGGAGGCTCGTCGAGAAGGCGCGGCGCTGTCGGTGCTCCACCTCGGCGGCGAGCTCGGGCAAGCCGATCCCCTGCAGCCGCGTCCGCGTCCCGGTGAAGTAGCGGTCGACCAGCGCCTGCGAGAGGCCCACCGCCTCGAAGAGCTTGGCGCCGCGGTAGCTGCGCAGCGTCGAGATCCCCATCCGCGCGAAGACCTTGAGCAGCCCCGCGTTGATGGCGCGGCTGAAGTTCGCCTCCGCCTGCGGCAGGGTGAGCCCCTCAGGCAGGCGCCCCTCGCGCTGCAGGTCGCCCATCGTCTCGTAGACCAGGTACGGGTTGATCGCGCTGGCGCCGAAGCCGATGAGGAGGGCGAAGTGCATCACCTCGCGCGGCTCGCCCGACTCGACGATGATGCCGCAGAGGTCGCGGCGGCCGACGTCGGTCAGGTGCTGGTGCACGGCCGAGAGCGCGAGCAGCGCCGGCAGCGGCGCCGCCTGCGGGCCGACCCCGCGGTCCGAGAGGACCAGCAGGCTGTAGCCCTGCTCGACGGCGCGGAAGGCCGCCGAGGCGAGCTCGTCGAGGGCGTGCTCCAGCCCCTCGGCGCCGCCGCCGGGCGGGAAGAGCATGGGCAGCGTCACCGCCGAGAAGTCGCCGACGGCCACGTGGCGCAGCTTCTCCAGGTCGCGGTTGCTCAGCACCGGGTGCGGGATCTTCAGCTGGTGGCAGTGCGCGGGCGTCTCGGCGAGGAGGTTCCGCGTGCGCCCGATGTAGTCCACCAGCGACATCACCAGGCCCTCGCGGATGCTGTCGATGGGCGGGTTGGTGACCTGCGCGAAGAGCTGCTTGAAGTAGTTGTAGAGCGGCACCGGCCGCCGCGAGAGCACCGCGAGCGGCGTGTCGTTGCCCATCGACCCCACCGGCTCGTGACCCTCGCGGATCATCGGGAGCAGGATCAGCTCCAGGTCCTCCTGCGTGTAGCCGAAGGCCTGGCGCTTGTGCAGCAGCGTCTCGTGGTCCGGCTGCGGGAGGTGCTCCGGGTCGGGGAGGGCGGCGAGGTCGATCTTGTTCTCGTCGACCCACTGCCGGTAGGGGCGGCGCGTGCTGAGCTTCCGCTTCAGCTCGTCGTCCTGGATGATGCGGCCCTGCTCGGTGTCGACGAGGAGCATGCGGCCCGGCTGCAGGCGGCCCTTCAGCCTCACCTCCTCGGGCGGGAAGTCGAGGACGCCCGCCTCGGAGGCGAGGACGATGAGGCCGCCCTTGGTCATCACGTAGCGGGCCGGCCTGAGGCCGTTGCGGTCCAGGGTCGCGCAGACCTGCGCGCCGTTGGTGAAGACGATCGCCGCGGGCCCGTCCCAGGGCTCGTTCATGCAGGCGTGGAACTCGTAGAACGCGCGCAGGTTGGGGTCCATCCGCTCGTCGGAGGCCCAGGCCTCCGGGATCAGCATCAGCATCGCGTGCGTGATGGAGCGCCCGGAGAGCGCGAGGAGCTCGAGGATGTTGTCGATCGCCGCCGAGTCGCTGCCGCCGGGGTCGATCACCGGCAGCACCTTCTCCAGATCGTCGCCGAAGAGCTCGGAGGCGAACTGCCGCTCGCGCGCGTGCATCCAGTTGAGGTTGCCGCGGAGCGTGTTGATCTCGCCGTTGTGGGCGAGGGTGCGGAACGGGTGCGCGAGCTCCCAGGAGGGGAAGGTGTTGGTGCTGAAGCGCGAGTGCACCACGGCCAGCGCCGACTCGAGCTCGGGGTCCTGCAGGTCGAAGAAGTACGGCCAGAGCTGGTTGGCGATCAGCTGGCCCTTGTAGACCAGCGTGCGGGTCGAGAGGCTGCAGAGGTAGAACGGGTGGCCGCGTCCGCGGACACGGCGCTCGGCGACCTTGCGGATGACGTAGAGCTTGCGCTCCAGGTGGTCCGCGTCGCGGATGCCGGGGCCGCGCCCGACGAAGACCTGCAACATCACCGGCTCGGTGCCCCGGGCCTGCTCGCCGATCACGCGCCGGTCAGTCGGCACGTCGCGCCAGCCGAGGAGCCGCTGGCCCTCCTCGACGGTCACCTCCTCGAGCGTGCGCATGCACTCCCGGCGCGCGTCGCGGTCGCGCGGGAGGAAGACCAGGCCGGCGCCATACTCGCCAGGCGCCGGCAGCTCGATGCCGAGCGGCGTGCAGGACTTGCGCAGGAAGCGGTGCGGGAGCTGGAGCAGGATCCCGGCGCCGTCGCCGGTCGAGGGATCGGAGCCGGCCGCCCCGCGGTGAGACAGGTTGCGCAGCACCCGCAGCCCGTCACGGATGATCTCGTGGCGCGGCCGCCCCGAGATGTCCGCCACGAACCCGACCCCGCACGCCTCATGCTCGTCCTCGGGGCTGTAGAGCCCCTCACGCCCGGGTCTCTCGTGCACCTGCGCCTCCATTGGGCTGGTATATATACTCGCAGCGAGCCGGGTAGGCCAGGGGCGAGTGCGCGACGCGGCGAGCCATGGCGCCGCGCTCCTCGCCTGCCCGCCTCGCCGAGATCGAGCCAGGTCACCCATGGCCGGCGCGCCAGCTCGTGGCCGGCCACGGGTTGCCAGCCCGATGCCCCTCGCCCGAGCCCGCGACTCGACGACAGACGTTGAGCGGTCTTACCTCCTTCGAGCCGGCTGGCCCGGGAGCTGCAAAACTCCTCAGCCATCGAACGAACGAACGAACGAAGGAGGTGCCTGATGAGAAGAGCCCAGCTGTTCCTCGCGGCGACCCTGCTGCTGATGAGCGCCCCGGCGCGGGCCCAGAGCCTCAAGGAGAGGCAGGACATGGAGCGGGGCCAGAGGTCGCTCGACGCGGCCGTCGCCTTCATCAACAAGAAGTGCGGCTCCAGCATGAAGGCCACGGTCGACGTCACCTCGTTCCTCGGCAAGATCGACGCGCGGCACAGCTTCGCCTCGCCCTTCGCCTGGTGCGAGAACGTGGTCAACGCGTTCAACGCCATCTGCGAGAGCGCGGACGGCAAGCGGTCGACGCAGGCGAAGGTCGTGCACGTCCAGTGCCGCTACGACGCCAGCGCGACGAAGGAGAAGCTCAAGCGGCACAGGCCCGTGCTGAGCCTGAGCGGCAGGGTGCTCGGCGCCGGCTACAACCTCACCACGGCGAACCTCACGGTGGAGACCCGGAAGTTCCTGGAGAAGAACCTCTGAGACCAGTCTTTTCGCCTCCGAGGAGCAGGACCGCCGATCTCCTCGGGTCGATCACCGCGAGCTGCGGTATCATCGTGAAACTGCGTCGCAGACGGGTCTGGAAAATGCCGGAGCGGCACCGACTTCACGCTCAGCGCGGCGACCGATATGTCCTCCGTCGAGCGACGTTGTTCAGATGTGGGCGCGAGCGCGAGCATCTCGATGGTCCGTCACCTCGGTGACTCAGTGATGGCGACAGGCGCGCCAGCAGGATCAGGGACGGCGCTGGTGCGTAACGTGGACTGGGGCGCCGCGGTTCGAGATCACGGTGCTCATGTGGTGGCATCGCTCTTGGCCCTGTCTATCCCTCTCGACCGCGCCGAAGAGCTGGCCATGCCTCCTCGCATGATACCGTTGGGTTGGAGTCTCATCATCGCGTGATCATGACGACCCTTGGCGCCGACCATCCCTATCGCGAGTCCGAGCTGCTCGCCCTCTGCGAGCGCTGCCGGAAGCCAGCGGTCTTCCGCTGCCCTGGCTGCGGCCTCACCGTGTGCGCCGATCACGCCGACTTCCTCGAGCTCTGCGCCAGCTGTGCGGGAGAGTTGCACGCGGCGCAGTCGCGGACGGGCTGGGTTGGCGCGGGACTGACCGTCTCGGCGGGTGCAGCGTTCGCCCTGGCACTGGCACCCGGCGCAGTCCTGTCCGCCTGCTTTCTCGCCGGGGGGCTCGCGGCTGGGCTGCTCTACCGCTCTCTCCGCAAGCTGCAG
>JAKLHH010000322.1 GCA_022710245.1 Myxococcota bacterium | reverse complement strand
GGCGTCAGTCCTCGGGCTCGTCGATCGCGGCGTGCGGGTGCGGTGGGCGACCCGGCCGGGGCACCGGGTTGGGCTTCTTCTTGTCCTTCTTGCCCTTCTTCTTCTTGTCAGGGTCGGCGTCGACGGCGGCCATGTCCTCCCATTCGCCCTGCTCGCATCCTTCGTCGAGGGGGCCGTCGTGGGAGGGCGGAACACCGTGGGTCCTGGGCGGCGGACGCTTCTTGTCGTGCTTCTTCGAGGACCCCTTCTCCTTCTTCTCCTTCTTCTCGCCAGCCCCGGCCTCGCCGCCGAGGAGCGCGAGCCCCACGCCCGCCGCCAGCCCGAGGAGGAAACGCCGCCGCTGCGGCTCGAACCCGTCGCTCGTCGGATACGACGGCGCGGGCGCCTCGGAGAGCGGACGAAACTCTCGCTTGCTCATGGTCGCTCCGTGTCCCACGGCCCCTGGGTCTCGGCGTCGACGGCGGCGTCGGGCTGCGCCACATCGCCCTTCACCGGCGGGAGGCGCTTCTTCCCCTCATCGCCCCCTTTCTTGCCGCCCTTGGGCTTCGGCTTCTTCTTGTCGTCGTGGTCGCCGGCCACGAGGTGCGGCGCGTCCCACGCCTCGCAGGTCTCCTCGTCGAGGACGGCGTTCGGTCCCGCCACGTCGCCGTCGAGGTCCCTCGGCGGTGCCGGCTTCTTCGGTTGCTTCTTCGGCGGCTTCTTCGGCGTCGGCTTCTTGCTCTCGCCAGCGGCCGCGTCGCCCCCGAGGAGCGCCAGCCCCAGGCCCGCAGCCAGCCCGAGGAGGAAGTGACGCCTCCGCGGCGCGAAGCCGTCGCTCGTCGGATAGGTCGGCCCGGTGACCTCGGACTGTGGACGGAACTCTCGCTTGCTCATCTCTGCTCCTGCTCCGTTCGCGTCAGACCAGCTCGGGGTGCTGCGCCCGCTCGTCGAGGGCGGAGTGGGGCGCGGGCGGCTCTCCCGGCGGCGGCCGCGGGGGCTCCTTCTTCTTGTCGTCGGGCTTCTTCTTCTTCTTCTTGCTGTCCTTGCTGTCCTTGCTGTCGCCGGCGGGCTCCGTCTCCCAAGGGCCGCGCCCCTCTCCGTCGAGGGCGGCCTCGGGGTGGGACGGCTCACCCCGCAGCGGCGGGTGTGGCTTCTTCGGCGCGTCGTCGCCCTTCTTGCCCTTGCCCTTCGGCTTCTTCTTGCCCTTGTCGTCGCCTGCGGCGAGGTCCTCGGCCAGGTCCTCGTCGAGCTCGGAGCTCGGACCCGACTTGCCGCCGTTGACGTGCTCCGGCGGCTTCGGCTTCTTCTTCTCGTCCTTCTTCGGCGGCTTCTTCTTCTTCGTCGGCTCGCCGGCGAGGGCGCTGCCCCCGAGGAGGAGCAGGCCGAGCCCTGCCCCGAGCTGGCGGAGCACCGAGCGGCGTTGCGGCGCAAACTCATCGCTCGTGGGATAGGAGGCCTCGCCCGGCGGCAGCGGTCGGAAGTCGCGCTTGCTCATGCGGTCTCCGTTGAGGGGTGTGATCGATGATACCCGGGGCGAAGCGCTGCTGGCTAGACGCCAGAGCGCCGGAGGGACCCCGGCTCAATAGATGGTGCGACGACGGTAGCTGCCCTCCTCGATGCCGACGGTCGTCACCTCGCTGCTCCCGCCGCCCTCGATCCGCACTGTCCCTGGCGCGCTCCAGGCGAGGAGCCAGCGCGGCTCCAGGGCGCCCGAGGCGACCATGAAGGCGAGACGCCCACCCTGCTCCAGCAGGACGGCGTGGCTCAGCACCGCGAGGACGCGGCCGCGGCTGGTGAGGCTGTCTCCGACCCCGAGCTCGTAGGCCCCTGCCCGGCAGCCCACGGCGCGGGCGAGCTGCTCGGAGACGCTGACCTGGGCGCGGAGGCCGCGCGAGGTGGGACGGCTGCCGAGGACGGTGAGCCCGCGAACGACCAGCGCGACCGGCTCGTCCCAGCTGTCGCTGGAGTGCGCGATGGTGACGCCGCCGGGCTCCTCGTGGATCCAGTAGAGCTTGGTGGGCCGTGACTGGGCTGGTGGTCCGAAGAGTGGTCTGCACTCGGCGGCGGCGTGGGCTGTGCGCATGGGGCCGCGGAGCTCGGGAGGTGTGGTGGCGACGCGAGCACCCGCCTGAGCGGTGGTCCCGACGAGGAGGAGGGCGACGGCCAGGCCTACACGCGGCGCGGTGCTGGGAGAAGGTACGACGTGCATTGGCGCTACTCCGTGTTCAACTCTGGTACGGAGACGCGCGCGGATTTGCCCCTCGGGCGTCGCCGTCCGGATCAGAGCAGCAGGAGAGTGAGGAGGGCGGTCAGCGAGCGAGGGGGCAGCGAGCGAGGGACAGCGGGTGCGTCAGGCCTGGATCACCGCGGAGAGCGCCCACTCGTGCTTGCCGCCGCTCAGCGCCTCGCCGCAGTAGGCGCAGAACGCCGCGTCGGACTCCGGCAGCGCGCCGCGGCAGACCGGGCAGTCGAGCGAGTTGAGGCCGCTCTTGCTCACCGCGTCGGCGGAGCGCTCCAGCGTGAGGACGTGGATGGTCCCCTCGGGCGCCCGGCCGTTGACGCTGGCGCTCCAGCGGATCTCCACCATCACGGTGTCCATCCCGCCCGGCTGGCCGGGGACCACGTCCACGACCTCGGCGCTGCCGGCCGCCACCTGCGTCAGCTTGGTGGGGGTGAGCAGGAGTCGCGCGGCGCCGTCGCCCTCGGGCTTGTGCAGGCAGAAGCGGGCGAGGTTGGCGGTCTTGCCGCTGTGCCGCGCCTCGACCCACTTCCAGAACATCACGGAGGCGCGATCCTCGAGCTCCTGCCGGCTGATGGTGGAGTCACGCTGCCTGAGGACCTCGAGCCCCTCCACCTGATCCTCGACGGACCAGACCGACCACTCCTCCGGCTGCGTGATCTCGGCCAGCACCCAGTCGTGCTCGCCGGAGTTCACCACCGTCTGGCAGTACTCGCAGCGCACGGCCTCGCCGATCGGCAGGTCCGCGCCGCAGCCCGGGCAGCGCCCCTCGAGGGTCGGCGAGCCCTTGGTCTCCTTGCCGCGGCGGCGCAGGAAGGACCAGACCTCGTGGTACTGCTCGAGCTTGGCCGAGCGGCATTTCTTCTCCGCGTCCTCGGGCGAGAGGCTCAGCGCCACCTCGCAGTCCCGCGCCTCGCCGACCACCTTGACGTGGATGGTGTCCCACAGCTCATCGCACTCGGCGGCGAGGATGTCCGCCGAGACCACGCGCCAGTCGACCATCATGTTGCGGAGGCCGTCAGCCTTGAAGAGGCCGAGCTGCGTCTGGAAGCGGACGTAGACGCCGTCGGAGATCAGCCGTCGCGCCGGGCCCATGTTGCCGCCGAGCCAGGCCTGGTTGACCTTCGCCATCGTCGCCCGGGTCCGCTCGGTGAACGCCGCCGGGTCGAACCCCGGGTCGCGCGCGCGGAGCTCGGCGATGCCCCGGAGCTGCGCCCCGATGTCGACGGCGATCTGCGCGCGCTTCGGCTTCTTCAGCGCGAAGTAGACCACCAGACAGATGATGGGCAGCGCCACCAGGACGATGACCAGGATGATCGTGCCCGTGGAGGAGCCGGAGCTCGACGAGCTCGAGCCATACGACGAGTGCGAGTGGCTCGTCGAGCCGACCACGATGACGGGCCCGCTGCTGCGGCTGCTGGAGCTGGAGCTCGAGCTCGAGCGTGAGCGCCAGCTCGAGCCAGAGGAGCGATAGGAGCTGCTCCTCGACGGGCTCACGTAGCTGCGCCCGCCGCCGGGCCGGGCCTCGCCGGGCAGGTCAACGACGAGGAGCGCGAGCAGCGCCCCAGCCGCGAGGATGAGGGGACGGGGAATGGCCATGCCGGAGCCTCCGGGGTCAGTGCCGCTGTGGCGTTCGGTTCCTGGACAGCATACCCGGACCGCTCGCTGGCGGAAAGCCCTTCCCGTCGCGCGGGAGCGCCGCGCCGCCGTGCGCAGGCGTGCCGGCGCCTTGCGCCGGCGACGATAATCGGCTTCGATGCTGACGCAAGACTGCAGCAGGAACGTGATGCCACTCCCCCTGACTCCCCTCGACGCGAGCGTGCTCTCTCCCGTGGTGGCCAAGGTGGTCGGCCCCGGCGGCGGCCCCGCCAAGATCATGGCGGCGCGTGGTCTGGTCCCGATGGGGCCCAAGGACCTCGTCACCGCGCTCTACCAGCTCAGCCTCGACGCAGACACCAAGATCGCCGAGATGGCGAAGGGCACGGCCGAGGGCCTGCCTGACAACATCCTCGGCGCGGCGCTCGGCGACGCGCTGCAGCCGCTGGTGCTGCACTTCTTCGCCGCCCACATCCTCGACCGGCCGGCGCTGATCGAGAAGCTCCTCCTCAACCGCGCCACCCACGACCAGACGCTGATCTACCTGGCGACGAAGCTCGGCGAGCGCGAGCTCGAGCTCCTCGCCTCCAACCAGGAGCGCCTGCTCCGCTGCCCGGCGATCATCGAGGCGCTCTACTTCAACCGCCAGGCGCGCATGTCGACGGTCGAGCGCCTCCTCGAGATGGCGGCGCGCAACGGGCTCAACCTCAACCAGATCCCCCAGTTCAAGGAGATCGCGGCGGGGATCCTGGGCGGCAAGATCCAGAAGCGCAGCGAGGAGGAGGCGGCCGCGATGGACGCCGCCTTCGCCGAGGTGCTCGCCGAGGACGACGGCGAGATCGGCGAGATGGAGATGGACGCCGCCGAGGGGGAGGGCGAGGGCATCGAGGAGGACGTCCCCGGCGGCAAGAAGCGGAAGAAGATCTCCGAGATGACGATCATGGAGAAGGTGCGCCTGGCGTCCGTCGGCTCCTCGGCGGACCGCGCGGTGCTGATCCGCGACGCGAACCGCACCGTCTCCATGGCGGCCATCGAGTCGCCCGCCATCTCGGACCAGGAGGTCGCCCGCTTCGCCTCCAACCGGTCGCTCGGCGAGGAGGTCATCCGCGTCATCGCCAACAAGAAGGAGTGGCACAAGAACTACCAGGTGAAGGTCAGCCTGGTGAATAACCCCAAGTGCCCCGTCTCGCACTCGATGCACTTCCTCCCGCACCTCCGGCCGAACGACCTCCGCGCGCTGGTCCGCTCGAAGAACATCCCCTCCGCGCTCGTCAACGCCGCGAAGGAGATGCTGCGCAAGAAGAGCGGCTGATCGCGCCGCCCTTGCTCCGCACCGCAGCCCTCGACCTGCGACCTCGCGCTGCCTGCCGGCTCTGAGGAGGGAGGAGGCTTGCAAGGAGGCCTCACCTGGCGCACGTTCTAGGCGCCCGACAGTCAGGCACAGCGATCCCATGCGACGAGCCTCGATCACGAACTTTGTCACCCGCGTCGGCGGCGCGCTGGTCGCGCCGGCCTCGACGCAGGGCGCGGTGGCCGCGGGAGGGCCGGGCGGCGTGCGCGACCTGCTGCTGCTGCTCGCCCTGCAGGTCGTCGCCGTGCAGCTCCCGGTCCTCGCCGGCGCCGTGCTGACGATGCTGCAGCTGAGCTACAGCGCGGGGATCAGCCTGCTCCTCAACACGGTGGCCGCCTCCGCCTGGATGCCGCTGGCCGCCGCGGTGCTCGGCGGCGTCGTGCTCGGCTGGCTGACCCGTGGGCGCCCGCCCGCGGCCCGGGATCGCAACCTCGATCTGGCGGCGCTGGCCGCGGTGCCCGCGGTCTGCCTGCAGCTCGCCGCGAGCCTGGTGGTGGCCGCCCTGCACCTGCGCCCGCCGCGCTGGGTGGCGATCGGTGTCCTCGCGGCGGGCGGGCTGTGGTTCCTCGTCCTGCTGCTCGTCGCGGTGGGCGTCGTCCGTCGCCAGCCGTCAGCGCCTGCCCCGGAGGCCTCATGACCCCCCGCGAACCAGCCAGCGGCGCTGACGCTGCCACGCGGCCAGGCGAGGCGCCCCTCGCGACGCCGGCGTCGCGGCCGCGCGGCGCGCTGCCGACGGGGCTGGCGGTCCTCGGAGTGATCCTCGCGCTCCTCACCGTCAACGTGGTGGAGCTCTCGCGCGGCTGCGAGGGCGTGGGCCCGATCGCGCGCGGTCGCCCGGCGCCGCTGTTCGAGCTGCCCGGCACCTCGGGCGCGCGCGTGAGCCTCGCCGGGCTTCGCGGGCGCGTGGTGCTCCTCGACTTCTGGTCCGCGACCTGCGCGCCCTGCCTGCGATCGATGCCGGTGCTCGCCGAGCTGCAGCGCGAGCTGGGCGGCCGCGGCCTGCAGATCCTCTCCATCAACATCGACGGTGAGCGCGAGGCAGCGCTCGCGCAGGCGGCGCGCACGCAGGGGAGCCTGACCATGCTCCTCGACGACGGCAGCGCCGCCCAGCGCTACGCCGTGCAGACCATCCCCTACCTGGTGGTGGTGGGGCGCGACGGCCGCGTCCGCTCGCTGCTCGTCGGCGCGGTGCGCGAGTCGCGGCTCAAGGCGCAGCTCCTCGACGCGCTCGCCGCGGCGCCCCCGCGCTGATCGCCAGGGACGGGACCGTCAGTCGAGCGCGGAGACGGGCCGCGCCACGAGATCGTACTCCGCCGAGTCGGTGACGCGGGCCCGCAGCAGCTCACCGGGGGCGGCCGCGCAGTCCGCCAGGTAGACGAGGCCATCCACCTCGGGCGCCTGGCCGGCGTGGCGTCCCTCGAGGAGCAGCTCGCTCTCGCTGCTGGGGCCGGCGACGAGGATCTCCAGCTCCTGCCCGCGCAGCGCCCTCAGCTTGCGGCGGCTGATCTTGCGCTGCGCCTCGAGGAGCTGGGCGGCGCGGCGCTCGGCCACCGCCTGCCGCACCTGGTCGGGCTGCGTCGCGGAGGCGGTCCCCTCCTCGGGCGAGTAGGGGAACACGCCCAGGTGCTCGAGCTCCACCTCGCGCACGAAGGCGAGCGCCGCGCGGTGAGCGGCGGCGGTCTCGCCCGGGTGGCCCGCGATCAGCGTGCCGCGGAGGAAGATCCTGGGCACCGCCCGGCGGAGCCGCTCGATCACCCGCCGCACGCGCGCGCCGGTGTAGCCTCGCTTCATGCGCCGGAGGACGTCATCGTCGATGTGCTGCACGGGTAGGTCGAGGTAGGGCGTGACCCGCGGCAGCCCGGCGAGCGCGTCGATCAGCCGCGCGTCGACCGAGGATGGATAGCTGTAGAGGACCCGCAGCCAGCGCAGGCCGGGCAGCGCGTCCAGCGCCTCGAGGAGATCGGCGAGGTGCGGACCCGTGGACGCGCGCGACCCTCGCTGCGAGGCACCGCGCCCCCGCGCGCCGCCCCGCACCGGCGCCAGGTCGCGCCCCCACGCCGTCGTGTCCTGCGCCACCAGCACCAGCTCCTTGACCCCGGCGGCGACCAGCTGCTCCGCCTCCACGACGAGGGACTCCAGGGTGCGGCTCCGCTGCGGGCCGCGCAGGCGCGGGATGATGCAGAAGGCGCACGGGCGGTCGCAGCCCTCCGCGATCTTCAGGTAGGCCATCCCGGCGCCGCCGACCAGCGCCCGCTCGAAGCGGGCCTCCTCGGCCACGGCCACCCCCGGCTCGGCGACGGCCAGGCGCGGGACCGCGGCGCCCGCGAGGATCTCGGCGAGCCGCGGCAGGTCGCCGGTGCCGATGAAGTGGTCGACCTCGGGGAGCGAGGCGGCGAGCTCCGCGGGGTGGCGCTGCGCCAGGCACCCGGCCATCACCAGCGTGCGGCAGCGGCCCTCGGTCTTCTGGCGGGCGAGCTCGAGCACCGTCTCGATCGACTCCTCCTTCGCCGGCAGGATGAAGCCGCAGGTGTTCACCACGATGACGTCGGCGGCGGCGGGATCGGCGACGAGCTCCAGTCCGGCGCGCGCCGCGACCCCCGCCATCCGCTCGCTGTCGACGCGGTTCTTGGGGCAGCCGAGCGCCACCAGGTGCA
>JAKLHH010000321.1 GCA_022710245.1 Myxococcota bacterium | reverse complement strand
CACTGGGGCCCAAGTCGGCACTGCACGCGAAGTCGGCACTGCGCGCGACCTCGGCACTGCGCGCGATCTCGGCGCTCGACGTGATGCACCTCGGCGCGGGTTGGCGCTCCTCGGTGGTGAGACGCAGCCGTCGGGCCCGTCGCGGGCCGCGATACTGTCCTCGCGGGTGCGGGAGACCCGCCCTTCTCGACGCGGTGGACGAAGACGGCGATCGGGCGAGCCGCCGACGGGAGCTGGGAGTGCAGACTTCGGGGTCAGTGGCGGTGCCGAGTTCGGGGTCAGTGCCGCGCACTGGGGCCCAAGTCGGCACTGCACGCGAAGTCGGCACTGCGCGCGACCTCGGCACTGCGCGCGACCTCGGCACTGCACGCGAAGTCGGCACTGCGCGCGATCTCGGCACTGCGCGCGATCTCGGCACTGCGCGCGATCTCGGCACTGCGCGCGATCTCGGCGCTCGGATGCGCACCGGCCTGCGGGCTGGCGCTCCTCGGTGGTATCTAGCTGAAGAGCCGACCGAAGAACCCCTTGCGGGCGGGGCTGGCGGTGGCGTCGAGCTCGAGCTCCGCGACCTGCCAGATGCCGATCATGCGGCAGCCGCCGTCGGCGCTGATCAGCTTGAGGTCGCGCTGGCCGTAGGCGACCGCCACGCCCTCGAGGTGGCTCCAGAGGGTCATCCGCCCGATCCGCACCAGCGGCTCCTCGTGGCGGCCCGAGCCGGGGTAGAGCGCGGGCAGCCGCGCGGCGAGCTGTCGGCCGTCCTGCGTCTCCAGCTCGACCGGCAGCCAGAGCTGGTTCTGGTAGCCCTCCGCCTGGACGACCCGCAGGCGGCGGACCTGCGCGAAGGCCGCGTCGAGGACGGCGGGCCCACCGACGAGGGGCAGGCTCGCCCCGGTGAGGTCGTCCGCGTCGACCAGGTCACTGAAGCGGAGCTGGGCGCCGCCGGTGGTGGTCAGCAGCCCGGGCGTGGGCGTCGCGTGCGCCTTCCCCTCGTCGAGGGCGCGCCGCGCCGCCGCCGCGTCGCCGCCCGCGAAGGCGACCGCGGCCTGCACCGCGGCCAGGACCGCAGGCGGGGGTGGGCCGAGCCCGGCGCGCCGTCCCGCGCGCGCCGCGTCCGTGCGCCTGAGCGCGCACTCCTCGCTCGCCGCGACGCACGCCTCCATCTCGCGCAGACCGCCGGCGGCCTCGGGCGCCAGCCGCTGCAGCTCGGCGAGCGCCGCCCGCGCGCCCGCGAAGTCCTCGAGCATCGCGCGCAGCTCGAAGAGCACGAAGAGCGTACCCGGCCCTGGCGCGGCCGCGTGCTCCGCCTCGCTGAAGCGCAGCGCCTCGGCCAGCTCGCCGGCCTCCATCGCCTCCTGGAAGCTCACATCACCCTCCACGTGTCGGTCGCGGCCCGACCTGCGCGGCGCCGCCGACCTGGAGCATCAGCCCGGATGGGACAAGGGTGCAAGCCCACCCGAGCGCAAGATTGCGATTGTCCGGCCGCGCTGCTTTCCGTACCGTAGATCGCCTGTCACCTGCAGCAGTCGGTCGCGAACCTTTTGCGGAGCGAGGGGTCGATGGACAAGCCTACGTCGGACAAGCCCAACCCGGAGCAGCCCTCGTCGGAGCAGCCCTCCTCGGAGCAGCCGAAGCCCGCCGAGCAGCCGGCCGTGCAGAGCACCGCGCAGCCCTCCTCGGAGCAGCCGAAGCCCGCTGAGCAGGCCACCGCGCCGGCCACCCCGGAGCAGCCCAGCCCCGCCGAGCAGCCCGCCGCGCAGGCCGCGGCAGCGAGCCGGCCGCGCGGTCGCCTCGCCCGCGGCGTCCACCTCGTCCTCGGTCGCTGGGAGCCCCCGCCCTGGGCCGCCGCGATCGGCCGCGGCGCGGGCCGCGGCGGCTCCTGGCTGCGCGGGCACAAGAAGCTCTCGCTGATCATCGCCGGCGTCGTGCTCGTCAACCTGGTCGGCGGCTACTACGGCTACCGCTACTGGAAGAGCCGCCCGAAGCCCGAGACCGTCGAGGTGACCGCGCTGCCCCCGGAGCCGACGGCGCTCACCAAGGACCCGGTCTTCAACCCGATGGTGCTCCGCTTCGCGCAGCCGGCCGCGCCGCTCTCGGTGCTGCACAAGGAGATCAGGAAGGGCGTGACGCTCAAGCCCGCGCTCCCGGGCCGCTGGCACTGGCGCTCGGAGAAGGAGCTCATCTTCATCCCGCGCCACGACTGGCCGGTCGGCGCCGCCGTCGAGGTGCGCCTGGCGAAGGAGGGGCTGGTCGCCAAGCACGTGCGGCTCAGCACCTACCAGCTCGAGTTCAAGACGCCGCCCTTCGAGGTGCGCCTGGCCGCCTCCGAGTTCTACCAGGACCCGGTCGCGGCGGACCTGAAGAAGGTGGTCGCCACCTTCTCCTTCAGCCACGCCGTCGACGACGCGACCTTCCGCAAGTTCGTCAAGCTCACCTTCACCCCGAGCGACAAGGAGGAGAAGACCCGCGAGCTCGCCTTCACCGTCAGCTACGACAAGCTGAAGGGCCGCGCCTTCGTCCACTCGGAGCCGATCGCCATCCCGCAGAAGGACGCGCAGGTCGTCATCTCGCTCACCCCCGGCGCCCGCGCCGCCCGCGGCGGCCCGCCCTTCGAGGGCAAGGTGCAGGAGTCGGTGCGGGTCCCCGGGATCAAGAACTTCTTCCGCATCAGCGACGTCTCCACCACCGTCGTCGACAACGAGCGGATGGAGCCGGAGCAGATCCTCAGCGTCGAGTCCTCGCTCGGCGTGACCGGCCCGGAGCTCGGCAAGGCGCTCCGCGTCTGGGTGCTCCCGAAGCAGCACCCGGAGCACAAGGGCTCCGAACCCTACCGCTGGAGCAACGTCGAGGAGATCTCCGAGGAGCTGCTCAGGCGCTCGAAGCCGCTGCGCCTCGAGCAGCTCGCCTCCGCCAAGGAGCACGACACCGTCCACGCCTTCCGCTACCGCGAGGAGGGCGGTCGCTCGCTCTACGTGCGCGTCAGCGAGGGCGTCCGCTCCTTCGGCGGCTACGTCCTCGGCGACACCCACCAGGAGCTCGTCACCGCGCCGAGCTTCCCGCGCCAGGTGAAGTTCCTGCACACGGGCTCGCTCCTCTCGCTCTCGGGCGACCACCAGGTGACGCTCTTCGCGCGCGACGTGCCGGGCGTCCGCTTCCAGCTCGCGCGCGTGCTCCCCGGCCAGCTCCACCACTTCGTCTCGCAGAGCAGCGGCCGCTTCTCCAGCCCCTGGTTCTACCAGTCGCTGCGCCCGGAGAACCTCGCCGACTTCCACGAGGTGACGCGCCCGGTCTCGGCGCGCCCCGGCAAGCCGGTCTACGAGACGCTCGACCTGACGCCCTACCTCTCCGAGGCCGGGCGGCACCGCGGCCTCTTCCTCGTCACCGCCGAGGCCTGGGACCCGAAGACGAAGAAGACCAGCATGCCCTCGGACCAGCGCGCGATCCTGGTCACCGACCTCGGCGTCTTCGTCAAGCGCGCGGTGGACCGCAGCCAGCACGTCTTCGTGCAGTCGATCCAGACCGGCAAGCCCGTCGCCGGCGCGAAGATCGAGGTGCTGGGCAAGAACGGCCTGCCCGTCGCCAGCGCGGTGACCGGCCCGCAGGGCGACGCGAAGCTCCCCTCGCTCACCTCGCTCTCGCGCGAGCGCGAGCCGATCGTCTACCAGATCACCTCGGGCCGCGACTGGTCCTTCCTCCCCTTCGAGGACCGCGACCGCGTCCTCGAGGTCTCCCGCTTCGACATCGGCGGGGTCTCCGAGTCCGAGCAGGGGAGCGAGCTCAGCGCCTTCGTCTTCTCGGACCGCGGCATCTACCGCCCGGGCGACCCGATCAACGTGGCCGCCATCGTGCGGCGGCAGGACTGGGCCGAGCAGTACAAGGGCCTGCCGCTCCTCGCCACCGTCGTCGACCCGCGCGGCCTCGAGGTCAAGCGCGTGCCGCTCTCCCTCGACGACGCCGGCTTCGCCGAGCTCCGCTACAAGACCCAGGAGACCTCGCCGACCGGCAAGTACACGGCGAGCGTCTACTCGGCCAAGGACGGTCGCCCGAAGAGCTTCCTCGGCTCGACCACCGTGCAGGTGCGCGAGTTCCTCCCCGACACGATGAAGCTCAAGGTGACGCTGAACAAGGAGACGCAGGGCGGCTGGGTCAACCCGGGCGACCTCAAGGCGCAGGTGCTCCTCACCAACCTCTACGGCACGCCGCGCGAAGGCGCGCGGGTCCGCGTGATGCTGCGCCTCAAGCCCGGGCTGCCGCCGCTGCCGGCCTTCCCCGGCTACCGCTTCTTCGACCCGCTGCAGACGCGCGAGCCGCACGAGGAGAAGCTCCCCGAGGCCCAGACCGACGGCGAGGGCCGCGCCTCCTTCGACCTCAAGCTGCAGTGGCTCTACAAGGCCACCTACCTGCTCTCGGTGCAGGCGGAGGGCTTCGAGGGCGCGAGCGGCGGCCGCAGCGTCCTCGACGAGGCGCACGTGGTCGTCTCGCCGCTGCCGTACCTGGTCGGCTGGAAGGCCGACGCCGACCCCTCCTACCTCCACCGCGGCTCGCAGCACGCGGTGCAGCTCATCGCGGTCAGCCCCGACGGCAAGGCGGCCGCGCTCTCCGGGCTGACCGCGGTGCTCTACGACCGGCGCTACCTCTCGGTCTTGACCAAGCAGGAGAGCGGCACCTACCGCTACCAGTCGGTGCTGAAGGAGGTCGAGGTCTCCCAGCGCCCGCTCTCGATCGCGGCGGGCGGGACCGCGGTGCCCTTGAACACGGCCAAGCCCGGCAACTTCGCGCTCGTCATCAAGGGCTCGCGCGGCGAGATCTGGCAGCGCATCGAGTACTCCGTCGCGGGGCAGGCGAACGTCACCCGCACGATGGAGAAGAGCGGCGAGCTCCAGCTCGTGCTGGCGAAGAAGTCCGTCACGCCGGGCGGCACGCTGCAGGTGGAGATCAAGGCGCCCTACGCGGGCGCGGGCCTGATCACCATCGAGCGCGACCGCGTCTACGCGCACAAGTGGTTCTCCAGCGAGACGACCGCCTCGGTGCAGACCATCGAGGTGCCGAAGGAGCTCGAGATCGGCGGCTACCTCTCGGTGGCGCTGGTGCGCTCGCCGCGCTCCGACCAGGTGCTGATCAGCTCGCTCAGCCACGGCATCGTCCCCTTCGCGGTCGACCGCGACCGCCGCACCGTGACGCTCGGCGTGGAGAGCGCGCCGCTCGGCAAGCCGGGCCAGCCCTACGCGATCCGCGTCAAGGCCTCCAAGCCGGCGCGCGCGGTGGTCTACGCCGTCGACGAGGGGATCCTGCGCGTCGCCGGCTACACGACGCCGAACCCGCTCGAGCACTTCCTCAAGAAGCGCTCGCTCGGCGTCCGCACCGCGCAGCTCCTCGACCTCCTGCTGCCGGGCCAGCGCCAGCTCGGCCTGGCGCCGGGCGGCGACGGCGAGGGCGGCTTCCTCGGCGCCAACCTGAACCCGTTCAAGCGGCGCCGCGACAAGCCGGCCGTCTTCTGGTCGGGGATCATCGACGTCGGACCGACGGCGAAGACGCTGAGCTACACGCCGCCCGACAGCTTCAACGGCACGCTCAGGGTGATGGCGGTCGCCGCCGCGCCCGACGCGGTGGGGAGCACCTCGAAGCAGGCGCTGATCCGCGGCGACTTCGTCCTCACCCCGAGCGCGCCCGTCGTGGTCGCGCCGGGCGACGAGTTCGAGGTGCCGGTGACGGTGGCGAACAGCTCGGGCACGAGCGGCAAGACCACGGTCAGCCTCAGCGTCGGCCCCGAGCTCGAGATCCTCGGCGACAAGCAGCAGAGCCTGGCCATCGACGACGGCCACGAGCGCTCGGCGACCTTCCGCCTGCGCGCGAAGCCGCGGCTCGGCAGCGCCGCGCTCACCTTCACCGCTGCCCTCGGCGGCAAGCAGAGCCGCCGCACCGTCGACCTCAGCGTGCGGCCGGCGGCGCCCTTCCTCACCACCCTCGAGACCGGCTGGCTGAAGCCGGGCCAGAAGAAGGAGATCCCCATCACCCGGCGGCTCTACCCGGAGCACCAGCAGCTGCGCGTCGGGCTCTCCGGCATCCCGCTCACCCTCGCCCACGGCCTCTCGGCCTTCCTCAAGGACTTCCCGCACCTCTGCACCGAGCAGCTCTCCAGCCAGGCGGTGCCGGCGGTGGTCCTCGGCAAGAGCGCCGAGTTCGGCTGGAAGCCGCAGCAGGCGCACGACGCGGTGGCGCGCTTCGTGGAGCGCGTCTGGTCGCGGCAGAACGCCGACGGCAGCTTCGGCGTCTGGGCGGCGAACCCGCACGTCTCGCCGCTCGGCGGCGTCTGGGCCATGCTGGTGCTGAGCGAGGCGCGCGAGCGCGGCTACCCGGTGCCCGAGCCGCTCTGGAAGAAGGGCCTCGAGTACCTGCAGCGGCTCGCCCGCAACACCCCCGACGACCTGCCGCAGGCGCGCGTCCGCGCCATGGCGATCTACGTCCTCACGCGGAGCGCGATGGTCACCACCAGCTTCGCCACCGCGGCGCAGAACAACCTCGCCGCCAACCACGCCGCCGTCTGGCAGCAGGACCTCGCCGGCGCCTACCTCGCCGCGACCTACAAGCTGCTGAAGAAGAACGACGTGGCCGAGGACCTGATGCGGCGCCAGCAGCTCGGCGCCAAGGTCGCGCCCGACTACGCGAGCTACTACGACGCGCTGGCGCGGGACGGGCAGCTCCTCTACCTGATGGCGAAGCACTTCCCGCACCGCGCGGCGGGCTTGAAGCGCGCCGACCTCGACCCCATCGTGGAGGCGATCGGGGCGGGCTCCTACAACACCTTCTCCTCGGCCTTCTCCATCCTCGGGCTCGAGGCCTACGCGGCCCTCGCGCGCGAGGGCAAGGCGGGCGGCGAGCTGGTCGCGCAGCGCGTCGGCGGCTCCTGGCAGCCGCTCAGGCTCCCCGAGTCCCTGGCGCCGCTCGTCCCCTTCTCGGCGCAGGCGAGCGCGCTCGAGCTCCGCAACCCGGGAGCGCTCGGGCGCTACTACCTGATCAGCCAGCAGGGCTTCGATCTGAAGGCCGACGAGCAGGGCCTGACGCGCGGGCTCGAGGTCTTCCGCGAGTACCTGGGCGAGGACGGCAAGCCGACCACCACGGTGAAGGTCGGCGACGAGCTGAAGGTGCGCTTCCTGATCCGCGCGCTCGGCCGCGCGCAGTCGAACGTGGCCATCGTCGACCTGCTGCCGGCGGGCTTCGAGGTGGTGGTGCAGCCCGCGGGCTCGGACGACTCCTCGGGCGAGGGCGACTCCTCCTCGGACGGCGACTCGTCCTCCTCGGACGGCGACTCCGGCTCCTCGGGAGACGGCGACTCGGCGGACGGCGACTCGTCGGGAGACGGCGACTCCTCGGGCGACAGCGACTCGAGCTCCTCGCGGCGCTCGCGCCCGCGGACCCCGAGCGCGCCGCTCGGCCTGCCCATCGCCGCCTCCGGCTCCACCTTCGGCCCCGAGTACTGGGACGTGCGCGAGGACCGCGTGGTCCTCTACGGCAGCGCCGGCACCGAGGCGAAGCTCTACTTCTACAAGCTGAAGGCGACCAACGTCGGCAAGTTCACCGTGCCGCCGGTGCAGGGCGCCTCGCTCTACGATCGCCGCGTGGTCGCGCGCGGCAAGCCGGGGCTGCTCACGGTGACGGGGGCGAAGTGATCTCTCGCTGGCGAGGTCCGCGATTGTCTAGATCGGTGACCCTCGAGCGATGCGACGCCCGGCGGCGCGCGGGGACCCCCGCTCGCGGGCCCCTCCCCACCCCTCAATTCGCCCTGCTCGCGTCCTGCGGACGCTCCGCGATGAAGGGCGAATTCCTCGCGGGCGAGC
>JAKLHH010000320.1 GCA_022710245.1 Myxococcota bacterium | reverse complement strand
GCCGCCGTCCTTGGTGACGGCGTCGATCAGCGGATCGCTGTACTCGCGCTTGGGGCTGTTGACCTTGCGGCCGGAGCGGACCACCGGCAGCTCGTTCTTGTCGGTCAGCACCAGGCAGAAGTTGCCGTAGAAGCCCGTCTCGTCGATGGCGCGCAGGATGGTCGTCGGCGACGGCGGCCAGGAGAGGTGACTCATCTTCTGCTCGCCCTTCAGGGTCACCGCGAACTTGCGCTGCGCACGTCCGAAGCGCGTCTCCATCGCCCCGGCGAAGTCCTCGAAGGACTTCCCCTCGTAGAGGTCCGAGTTGAAGGCGATGTAGAGCTTCCACAGCTTGTCGTTGTGGAAGAAGAAGAACCGCCGGTCCTTCTTCGTGAAGACGTGGACCATCGACTCGTTGTTCTTGTGCGCGAACTCCTTGTCGACGAGCGAGACGTCCCAGGGCGTCGCCTTGCCCTCGAACTTCGTGTACCGCTGTTTGATCTCCTTCAGCTTCTCCATCATCTCGCGGCGGACCCTGTCCTGCGCGAGCGGGTCTGCCGTGTTCTTGATGACCGGCTCCATCTCGGCGCGGACGTCCTTCTCCAGCTGGTTCATCACCTGCTGCGAGGTCATGCCCCACTTGAAGATGCCCATCAGCTTCTCGATCGCGACGGTGGTCTCCTTGGTCGCGACCTTCGGCAGCGCCTCCTGCTTCTTGGCGGCCTTCTTCTTCGGCTTCGCCTTCGCCTCCACCACCCCGCCGCCGAAGCCAAGCGCGAGGGTCACGGCCAGTGCTGAAATGATGGCGCGCATGCTCTCTCCTGCAGGGCCTGTCGGCCCGGTGGTTCGCCCCTGTCGCCCCACCCGGGACCGGGACGGCGCTAGCTTAGCACCCTGATCCCAGTCCCCACAATCGCCCACACGCCTCTCGCGACCGAGCAGCGGTGCCCAGCACGTGCCTCACGATCATGCAGCCGGAGGGGCCGCCCGACAGTCGACGCCTCGCGGGCCCGGGCATAGAATACGGACATGGCTCGCCCTGCCCTGCTCGATCCCGGAGCCCTGTACCAGCGCCTCCGTCAGGTGGTGCCCGCCCAGGCGACGCTCCTCCTGGCCTCGCAGGCCAGCGAGGCCGATGCCTCCGTCGCGCGCGTGATCCTGGTGGCGGAGCGCGCCGACGTGCTCGCTGACGTGGCCGATGGCTGGATGGGCGTCGATGATGCGGAGGGGCTCTTCCTGCAGCTCGGCGCCGACTGGAGGGTGCGCGGCGCGCGCTGCGACGCGCGCCCGGACACCAGCTGGACCGTGCTGTGGACGCTGGGACCGCGGCCGCTCCACGTCTGGACCCGCAAGGGCCTGCGCCTCGAGTCGGACGGCGCCGCCGTCTGGGGTAGCTTCGCACCGGAGCCCATCCCGCGTGACCAGATCGCGGTGGTCCGGGCGATGCCCGGCTGGCTCGGGCTCCGCTGCGCCGTGCTGCTCCGCACGCGGGCCGACGACGTGCTGGAGATCCACGCCGTCCCCGAGCCGGGCGACGACGAGGAGCGGATCGCCTGGGCCGTGGCGCTGGCCGAGCGGATCCGCGAGGTGCTCGACATCTAGATGCGCCCCTAGATGCGCCCCATCCTCCAGCTGCACGCCAGGATCCTCCAGGTGCCCGCCCACGTCCTCCAGCTGCGCGCCCACGTCCTGCAGGTGCCCGCCCACGTCCTCCAGCTGCGCGGCAGGATCCTCCGGCTGCGCGCCCACGTCCTGCAGGTGCCCGCCCACGTCCTCCAGCTGCGCGCGAGCTTCCTCCAGGTGCTCGTGCTCCTCGCCCTCGGGCTCGCCGCCAGCAGCGGCCATGCCCAGCAGGGGCGCGCGCGGCTGATCATCGGCGAGCTGCTGCCGGCGCTCGAGCTCCCGCGCGTGGGTGGGGGCACGCTGCCGCTGCGCAGCCTGCGCGGCCGGGCGGTGGCGATCAGCTTCTTCTCGCGCTACTGCGAGCCCTGCCGGCGCGAGCTCCCCACCCTCGAGCGCGTGCTCGCGCGGGTGAACCAGGGCCGCCCCGAGGGCAAGCAGGTCCTCGGCGTCGTCATCTCCCTCGACCCCGCGGCCGAGGCCGCGGCGCAGGCGCGGCTCGTGCCTGGCGTGCGCTGGCTCCTCGATCCTGGCGGCAAGGCGCGGCAGGCGTTCGAGCCGCGCACCTACCCGTGCACCTTCCTCGCCGACGGGAGCGGCCGCGTGCGCCACATCAACCGGGGCTTCGGGCGCGGCTACGAGGCGCGCGTGGAGCGCTGGCTGCGCGGGCTCCTCGCCGCTGACCGCTCAGTCCCGTGAGCCGGCTTCCCGTGAGCCGGCTTCCCGTGAGCCGGCGAGCTCCTCGGTGAGCTGGCAGCTGAGGCTGGTGCCGAGGAGCGTCCCCTTGATCAGCAGCCGCACCTCGCCGCTCACCTGGCCGGCGGGGGTCAGCGTGCCCTGCGCTCGCGCCGCGTAGTCGAGTGCGCCGGTCGCCAGCGGCTCCACCAGGTGCGGGTCGGCCACACCGGCGCCGCCCACGTCGAACTCGCCGTCGCTGAAGAGCCCGCCGCTCAGCAGCGGGACCCGCGCGCCGTTCACCTTGACGTCGGCGCGGAGGTGGCCACCGCTCTGGGTGAGGACCACCGTCTCCGTCTCGCTGCCGCCGACCTTGCAGGTCGAGACGGTGAAGCCCAGCACCTCGAGGGTCGGGCAGGCGCCGGAGCAGGCGCGCGTGGTCAGGCGCAACCGGTAGGTCCCGCTGGCCGCTGCTCCCAGCGCGTCTCCGTCCGGGAGGTGGTTGACGACCGCGGGGTCGAGCTCACCGCCGCCCGAGCCGCAGGCGACGCAGCACGAGGCGACGCAGCACGAGGCGAGCATCAGGACAGACAGGCTCTGACGCATGGCTCCTCCGGCGCGGCACCGATCAGGGCCGCGACGCAGAGGTCCACTGTCGAGGGGGGCGCGAGTTTCCTCCTCGAGGCCGCCTTCCGTTCGTGGTGGGCAGGCAGAAGCCTCGCTGCTACCTCGACCCTTGTAGTGAGCAGGCAGCGGCCCCTTGTCGGTGAGCCGCTCGATGAGCTGCCGCTCGCTCTGCACGAGGCCGAGGAACTCCACGCGTCGCTCGGGGAGGAGCGCAGGGAGGAGCGCAGGGAGGAGCGCCTCGAGGAAGCGCCCCGCGAGGAGGCGGACTGCGAGATCGGTCTGGCCCACGCCACAGCCTGGTGCACCCGAAATGCCACGCCTTCGCAGATGCTCTTCCGAGGGCTTGCGAGGCGGTGCTTCACCGCCTCGTGCGGCACACCGGACGTGCCGGACCGAATGCCGGACGAACGATGGGCGCAGAGCCAGGGCGGAGCGAGTGGAGCCAGGGGGAGTGGAGCTAGGGCGGAGCGTCCTTGTGCCCGCGCGGCGCGCCGGCGAGCCCATCGTCCTCGTCGGGCTGGCTCGGTGCCGCGGGCTTCGTCGGCGCCTCGCTCTCCTCGGCGGGCGCGGGGGCGGGCTTGGCCTTCGTGGGCTTGCTCTTCTTGGCGGGTGCGGGCGGCGCGGCAGGTGCCTCCGCGTCGTCGGCAGGCTCCGCCGGCGTAGGCTTCGCACGCCGTGGCTTGCCCGCGGCCCTCTTCGGCTCCTCGGCCGCCTCATCGTCGGCCGGGGCGGTCTTGCTGCCCGTCTCGGCCTCGGCGGGCTCGTCCGCGCCTGCTGCTGGCGACACGCTCGCGGGCTCCTTCGCGGGGCGCCCGGTCTTCTCGGCCTTCTTCGGCTTCGCCTTGCCCGCCTTGTCCGCTGTCTTCTCGCCGCGGATGACGGCGTACGGGTCAGAGGCATACTCGGCGCTCTCGCCCTTGCCCGAGTAATCCACCCAGAACGCCGACTGCTTCTCCCGCACGTCGAAGTGCACGAAGAGCCCGTTCGGGTAGTAGCCGACGCCGCACGGCTTGTAGCTCGCCATCAGGTAGTCGCGGAGCGCCCGGTTGCTGACCCCGGCGACGCGGATGTCCGCCGCGCGCCCCTTGATGTGGTTGCTGCTGCGGAGCGAGGCCACGCGCTTCGCGCGATAGCCGCTGTAGAGGTAGATGGTCTTGCCGCCGTAGTGGCGAGAGATCTTGTAGAGGTTGCGGATCAGGCGCCAGTGGATCGGGCGCTGCTTCCCCGTGAGGTGGCAGCGCATCAGGCTCCAGAGGCTGCGCACCGCCCCCTTCTGGGTGCGTCCCTTGCGGTCGTAGAGCTTCAGGTTGGCCTTCTCGCCGGTGTTCACCGACTCGATGCGGAAGGGCGGGAAGCGATCCGGCTCGGGAGCGGCCTTGCCGCGGCGCTTTCCGGTCTTGCTTGTTTTGCCAGTTTTCCCGGCTTTCTCAGGCTTGACGACCTTCGCAGACTTCTCCGACCTGCTGGATTTGCTCGTCTCGCGCTTCTGGGCGGATTCGCGCTTCTTGGCGGGGTGGGAGGCAGCTCCCGGGTCTGCCTCGGCGAGCCGACGCGGGGCGAGCGCCAGCGCGGGCGGGCGGCGCTTCGCCTTGTCGAGCTGCTTGGTCTTGGCCGCGGACTTGCGCTTGCCGCCTGTACCGGCGAGCGCGGACCCCGGCCCGAGGAGACCGAGGAGGAGGAGTCCGGCGAGGAGGCGTCGGAGCCGCATTCCACCTACGAATACGATTCACTCCGGCCGCTGTCAAATTAACTTTGACCCCCGGCTCGGAGCCGTGATGACACGATCACTTGCCCGTGGTCGAGAGCCGTGATGACACGATCACTTGCCCGTGGTCGAGAGCCGTGATGACACGATCACTTGCCCGTGGTCGAGAGCCGGCCGATCAGCGCGTGGAGCCGGTTCAGCGCCTCGAGCGGGGTGAGGGCGTCCGGGTCGAGCGCCCGCAGCTCCTCGAGCACCGACTCCTCGGCCGGGGGCAGCCGCGCGGCCTCGGGGCGGAAGAGCGCCAGCTGGCCGTCCCGCTCCACCGCGGGCCGCGTGCGGATGGGCAGCCCCTCCACGGCCTCGCCGCCCTCCAGCGCCGCCAGCACCCTCCGCGCGCGGGCCACCACGGTGCGCTCCAGACCCGCCAGCCGCGCCACCTCGATCCCGTAGGACCGGCTCGAGCCCCCCGGCGCCAGCTTGCGCAGGAAGACCACCCTGCCCTTCCACTCCTGCACGGCCACGTTCATGTTGCGCGCGAACTGCTTCACGTCGGCGAGGGCGCAGAGCTCGTGGTAGTGGGTGGCGAAGAGGCACTTGGCCCGCACCCGGTCGTGCAGGTGCTCGGCCACGGCCCAGGCGATGCTGATCCCGTCGTAGGTCGCGGTGCCGCGCCCGATCTCGTCGAGCACGACCAGGCTCCGCGCCGAGGCGCTCTGCAGGATCGCGGAGGTCTCCCTCATCTCCACCATGAAGGTGCTCTCGCCGCGCGCCAGGTTGTCGCTCGCGCCGACCCGCGTGAAGACACGATCGACGACGCCGATCCGCGCGCGCCGCGCCGGCACGAAGGATCCCACCTGCGCCATCAGCACGATCAGCGCGGTCTGCCGCATCACCGTCGACTTCCCGGCCATGTTGGGGCCGGTGATGATCAGCATCCGCCCCTCGGCGGGATCGAGCATGAGGTCGTTGGGCACGAACTGCCCCGCCGGGAGGTAGCGCTCCACCACCGGGTGGCGCCCCTCCTCGATGGTGATGCTGTCGCTCTCGTCCACCTCCGGGCGGACGTAGTCGCCTCGCTGCGCGACCTCGGCCAGCCCCGCGAGGACGTCGAGCTGGGCCAGCCAGGCGGCGGCCGCCGAGAGGCGCACCGAGTGCGTGGCCACCCGCCGGCGCAGCTCGTCGAAGAGCTGCTGCTCGAGCGCCGCGCGCCGCTCCTCGGCGCCGAGGACCTTCGCCTCGTGCTCGGCGAGCTCGGGGGTGATGAAGCGCTCGGCGTTGGCCAGCGTCTGCTTGCGCTGGTAGTCGGCGGGCACGCTCTTCAGGTTCGAGCGCGTCACCTCGAGGTAGTAGCCGAAGACGCGGTTGAAGCGCACCTTGAGCGAGCTGATGCCCGTGCGCTCGCGCTCGCGCGTCTCGATGGCCAGGATCGCGGCCTTGCCGCCGTCGGCGAGCCCGACCAGCTCGTCGAGCTCGGCGTGGTAGCCGGGGCGGATCAGCCCCCCGTCCCCCGAGGCCACCGGCGGATCGTCGACCAGCGCGCGCTCGATGTCGTCGGCGACGCGGCCGAGATCCTCGGCGGGTGGGCGCAGCAGCTCCGGCGCCTCCACGGCCAGGCTGGCGTCCGCCGCGCCGGCGAGGAGCCGCCCGATGACGGGCAGCTGGCGGAGCGAGCGCGCGACCCGCGAGAGCTCGCGCGGGGTGACCAGCTTGAGCGCGGTGCGCGCGGTGAGCCGCTCGAGGTCGTAGACCTGGCGGAGCGCCTCGCGCAGCTCGCGGCGGAGCGTGGCGCTCTCGACCAGGAACTCCACCGCGTCGAGCCGCCGCCGGATCGCCCCCACCTCGAGGAGCGGCATGCCCAGCCACTGCCGCAGCATGCGCGCGCCCATGGCGGTCAGCGTCGCGTCGAGGACGCCGAGGAGCGAGCCCTCGCGCCGCCGCTCCATCAGCGAGGTGAAGACCTCCAGGTTGCTGAGGGTCGCCTCGTCGAGCTGCAGGTGCTCGCTGCGCCGGTAGGGGAGCAGCCGGCAGGCGGGGATCCCGGCCGCGGGCTGCGTGCTCCCCACGTAGCGGAGCGCCGCCGCGCTGGCGGCGACGGCGAGCGGCATCGCATCGAGCCCGAGCCCGGGCTGATCGCCGCCGTGCTCCTCGAGGAGGCGGCGATCCTCCTCGGGCGCGCCGAAGAGCGCGGGGGCACCCTCGCGCCAGATGCGGGGGCTCCCCTCGCGGAGCGGCGCCAGCGCGTCCGTCGCGCCGGCGGGGTAGACCAGCTCGCGCGGCGCGAGGCGCGCCAGCTCGTCGCCGAGCGCGCTCGCGCTCTCCAGCTCGGTGGTGCGGAGCTCGAAGGTGGAGAGGTCGAGCGCCGCGAGGCCGAAGTTGCTGGTCGCGGCAGCGTCGCCCGGCTGCCGTGCCCCTTCGGGGCGCACCTGGGCGGCGCCGCTCCCGGCGACGATCGCCACCAGGTAGTTGTTGGTGCGCGCGTCGAGGTGGTCGGCGTCGACGACCACGCCCGGGGTGACCACCTGGGTGACCGCGCGCTTGACCAGCCCGCGGGCGAGCTTGGGGTCCTCGACCTGATCGCAGATGGCGACCTTGTGCCCGAGCTCGAGGAGGCGGTGGACGTAGCCGGTCGCCGCGTGGTGCGGCACGCCGCACATGGGGACCGCGTCCTCCTTGTTGCGATCGCGGCTGGTGAGCGTCAGCTCGAGCGCGCCCGAGGCGACCACCGCGTCGTCGAAGAAGAGCTCGTAGAAGTCCCCCATCCGGAAGAAGAGCAGCGCGTCCGGCTGCTGGCGCTTGATCTCGAGGTACTGCCGCATCAGCGGCGTGTCGATCGAACGGCCCATCGGGATCGGGATCAAACACGGGGCCGGGGTGGGTGTAAAGGCTTCTCCGGTGCGGCGGCGTCACCGACGGAGGAGCGCTTCGCCGGTCACCTCGCGCCTCGCCGCTTGCGGCCCGACTTCTTGATCGCTGCTACCGCGCCCTCGTCGAAGGCCCGCGAGGCGCCACGCTCGAGCTGATCGACACCGACCTGGAGCTGGCGACGCAGCTCCTGAGTGCGGAGCTCCTTCACCCACGCTTCGAGCTGCCGGGGGAGAGAGAGGTTCATCTGGGGCTCCTTGACCTCTGCCATTGCATGCCACTTCCTGACATTGGCTGCTAGCTCAGTTGTCGCGACGACGAACACGATCCGGCTCACCGCTCACGGGTGGAAGTGCGCCAGGAACGCATCGG
>JAKLHH010000032.1 GCA_022710245.1 Myxococcota bacterium | reverse complement strand
ACGCGACCAGCCACCTCCTCGGCGTCACCCTCCCCGCCCGCACGCTGGCCCTGGCCAGCGAGCAGGGGCACGCGAGGCTGCTCGCGCCCTGCGCGGCCTGCTACAGCCGCCTCGCCACCGCCCGGGCCGAGCTGCAGCACGACCCCGCCCTCGCCCGAACGGTGACGGAGCTCCTCGGCCGCCAGCCCGGCTCCGCCGAGGTGGTGAACCTCGTCGACTGGCTGGCCGCGCTCGCGCCCGCCATCGGCGAGCGGCGGCGGCGCTCCCTCGAGGGCCTCAAGGTGGCCTGCTACTACGGCTGCCTGCTGGTGCGGCCGCCGAAGGTGACCGGCGCCGAGGCCGAGCAGCCGACCAGCATGGAGGCGATCTGCCGGGCCGCGGGCGCCGAGCCGGTGGACTGGCCGCTGCGCCTCGAGTGCTGCGGGGCAGGCTTCTCCCTCAGCCGCACCGCCTCGGTGCTGCGGCTGAGCCGCGCCATCGTCAGCTCGGCCCGCGCCGCCGGCGCCGAGGCGATCGTGGTCGCCTGCCCGATGTGCCACTCGAACCTCGACTTCCGCCAGCGCAAGCTCACCCTTCGCGGCGAGCAGCCGCTGCCCGTGCTCTTCCTCACCCAGCTCGTCGGCCTCGCCCTCGGGCTCGCTGGCGAGGAGCTCGGCCTGCCGCGACACTTCGTCAGCCTGGCGCGGCTCGCCGAGCGGCTCCCCGCTCCTGCTCCGGAGGCGCGCTGATGTCCCGCGTCGGCGTCTTCGTCTGTCACTGCGGCGAGAACATCGGCCGCACCGTCGACTGCGCCCGCGTCGCCGCCTCCCTCGCCGGGGAGCCGGGCGTCGCCTGCGCGGTCGACTACAAGTACATGTGCTCCGACCCGGGCCAGGCGCTGATCAAGCAGTCCATCGCCGAGCACCGGCTGGATCGCGTGGTGGTCGCCGCCTGCTCGCCCCACATGCACGAGAGGACCTTCCGCCGGGCCGCGGCGGGCGCGGGCATGAACCCGTTCCTCTGCGAGATGGCGAACCTCCGCGAGCACTGCTCCTGGATCCACGAGGACCGCGAGGCGGCCACCGCCAAGGCGATCAGCGTGACCCGCAGCATCGTGGAGAAGGTGCGGCACAACCGCCCGCTCTCGCCGATCTCCATCTCCGTCGAGCGGCGCGCGCTGGTGATCGGCGGCGGCATCGCCGGCATCCAGGCCGCGCTCGACATCGCCGACGGCGGACGCGAGGTGCTGCTGGTCGAGCGGGAGCCCTCCATCGGCGGGCACATGAGCCAGCTCTCGGAGACCTTCCCCACCCTCGACTGCTCGCAGTGCATCCTGACGCCGCGCATGGTGGAGGTCTTCCAGCACCCGCTGATCAAGCTCTACACCTACTCCGAGGTGGAGTCCGTCGACGGCTACATCGGGAACTTCCAGGTGGTGATCCGCAAGCACGCGCGGAGCGTCGACGAGGCGCTCTGCAACGGCTGCGGCGCCTGCCAGAAGGCCTGCCCGAGCAAGAAGATCCCGAGCGAGTTCGACGAGCGGCTGGGCAAGCGCACCGCCATCTACGTCCCCTTCCCGCAGGCGGTGCCGAACCTCCCGGTGATCGACCGCGAGCGCTGCTCCTACTACCGCGGGCTCGCCAAGGGGGTGAAGAAGAAGGTCTGCGGCAAGTGCGAGGAGGCCTGCGGGCGGCAGGCGGTGCGGCTCGGTCAGGAGGACACGCTCCTCGAGGCGCGGGTCGGCGCCATCGTGGTCGCCACCGGCTACCGGCTCTACTCCATCGGGCGCGAGCAGCCGCGGCCGGACCTGCGCGGCTACGGCGAGTACGGCTACGGCGAGGTCCCCGACGTCATCGACGGCCTGCAGTTCGAGCGCCTCGCCTCCGCCTCGGGCCCGACCGGCGGCCGCATCCTCCGCCCCTCGGACGGCAAGGAGCCGAAGCGCGTGGTCTTCCTGCAGTGCATCGGCTCGCGCGACCCCGAGAAGGGGATCGAGTACTGCTCGAAGATCTGCTGCATGTACGTCGCCAAGCACACCATGCTCTACAAGCACAAGGTGCACGGCGGGCAGGCCACGGTCTTCTACATGGACCTGCGCGCGGGCGGCAAGGGCTACGACGAGTTCACCCGCCGCGCGATCGAGGACAGCGGCGCGCGCTACCTGCGCGGGCGCGTGGCGCGCCTCTACCGCGAGGGCGACGCCATCCGCGTGCTCGGCTACGACACCCTCGCCAACGAGCCGGTCAGCCTCGAGGCCGACCTGGTGGTGCTCGCCACCGCCATGCAGCCGCAGGCGGGCGCCACCGCGCTCGCCCAGAAGCTCAAGGTCTCCTGCGACCGGCACGGCTTCATCAACGAGGCGCACCCCAAGCTCCGCCCCGTCGAGACCAACACCGCGGGCATCTACGTGGCCGGCGCCTGCCAGGCCCCGCGCGACATCCCCGACTCGGTGGCGATGGCGAGCGCGGCCGCGGCGAAGATCCTCGGCCTGCTCGGCCGCGAGCGGCTCGAGCGCGAGCCCACCGTGGCGCGCGTCGACCCGCAGACCTGCACCGGCTGCTTCCACTGCCTGCGCGTCTGCGCCTACCAGGCGGTGAGCGAGCGCGAGGTCCGCGACCGCAGCGGGCGTCTGCTCCGGCGCGTGGCCGAGGTGAACCAGGGCGTCTGTCAGGGCTGCGGCACCTGCCAGGCCACCTGTCCGTCGAAGAGCGTGGAGCTCGAGGGCTTCACCGACGAGCAGATCCACGCCGCCATCGAGGCGATCTGATGCACGCGACCGTCCAGCCCGAGCCCCTGACCGAGTTCCAGCCGAAGATCGTCGCCTTCGTCTGCAACTGGTGCACCTACACCGGCGCGGACCTGGCGGGCACCAGCCGGCTGCAGATGGCCCCCAACGTGCGCATCATCCGGCTGCCCTGCACGGGGCGCATCGACCCGCTCTTCATCCTCAAGGCCTTCGAGCGCGGCGCCGACGGGGTCATCGTCAGCGGCTGCCACCCGAACGACTGCCACTACGCCACCGGGAACTTTCACGCCCGGCGACGCTTCGCGCTCTTCCAGGAGCTCGCGCACCTGGTCGGCCTCGACGAGGGGAGGGTCACCTTCTCCTGGGTCTCGGCCTCCGAGGGGCAGAAGTGGCAGCAGCTCGTCAACCAGACGACCGAGCGAGTGCGCGGGCTGGGGCCCTTCGACGCCTACCCGGGGAGGTGCGGCGATGCGTGAGCTCCGCGAGCTGGCCCGGCGCCTCCTCGAGGAGGGCCAGGTCAAGGTGGTGATCGGCTACGAGCAGGGCGAGAGCGGCGTGCGACCCGCCTTCGTCCAGCGGCCCGAGGAGACCGAGCGGCTGATCTTCGACCCGCGCTGCGTGCACAACCTCGCCGCCTACCTCTCGCCGAGGCGGACGGCCGTGGCCGCGCTCGGCCGGCCCGCGGTGGTGGTGAAGGGCTGCGACGCGCGAGCGGTGGCCGGGCTCCTGCGCGAGAGCCAGCTCCGCCGCGAGGACCTGGTCCTGATCGGGGTCCGCTGCGGCGGGGTGACGGCGCCCGGCGAGACGCGCCCGCTCAGCGCCGAGACCGTGGCCGATCGCTGCCCGGGCTGCGACTGCCGCGAGCCTGGCCTCGTCGACCACCTCCTCGGCGAGCTCCCGCCGCCGCCTCCCGGCGAGGATCGCACGGCGGCGCGCCTGCGCGAGCTCCTCGCCCGCCCCGCGGCCGAGCGGCTCGCCTTCTTCCTCGGCGAGCTCGAGCGCTGCACCCGCTGCAACGCGTGCCGGCAGATCTGCCCGCTCTGCTTCTGCGCCCGCTGCGTCGCCGAGAAGAGCCGCCCGCAGTGGATCGAGAGCTCGCCGCACCTGCGCGCGAACTTCGCCTGGCACCTGACCCGGGCGCTGCACCTGGCCGGGCGCTGCGTGGGCTGCGGCGAGTGCGAGCGCGCCTGCCCCGCCGGGATCCCGCTCGGGCTCCTCGGGCGGCACCTCGCCGAGGCGACGGCGCGCCGCTTCGGGCACCACGTCTCCGACGACCCGTCGGCCCCGGCGCCGATCGGCACCTTCCGCAGCGACGACAGCGAGGAGTTCATCCTGTGACGGCCAAGCACGACGCGTTCCTCACCGAGGCCCACCTCGCCGACCTCATCGCCGACCTCCTCGGCGCAGGCGTCGAGGTCTGGGGACCGGCCCGCGTCGCCCCGGGCGCGCCCCGGGGCGCCTCCGTGGACGGCGCCCTCGCCTACCGCCCCCTCGCCGCGCCAGAGCAGCTCACCCTCTCCGGCCTCACGCGGCGCTCGCTCAAGGAGGCCTTCTTGCCTCCCAGCGAGCCGCTCCTGCGCTATCGCGAGTCGCAGAGCGGGATCGCGCTCGACGAGGTGCGCACCACCTTCGCCCCGCGGGTGGTGCTCGGGGCGCGGCCCTGCGACGCGGCCGGCCTGGCGGCGCTCGACGCGGTGATGGGCTGGGACTACCGCGACGAGCTCTGGTTCGGCCGCCGGGAGGCGACCACGATCGTCTCGCTCGCCTGCACGGAGCCGGCAGACCACGCCTGCTTCTGCACCGCGGTGGGCCTCGGGCCAGAGAGCGGCCGCGGCGCCGACGTGCTGCTGCGCCGGGCGCCCGGAGGCTTCCTCGCCGAGGCGCAGAGCGAGCGTGGCGCCACGCTGGTCGCCGCGCACGAGGCCCGCTTCGTCCCCGCGCCGGCAGGCCTCGCGCCCACGCCGAGCGACGCGCGGGAGCGCGTGGCGGCCAGCGTGCCCTTCGCGGCGAGCGCCCTCGCCGGCTGGCTCGAGGCGCACTTCGACGACCCCCGCTGGGAGGAGCTCGCCCTCCGCTGCCACGGCTGCGGCGCCTGCGCCTCGGTCTGCCCCACCTGCCACTGCTTCGACATCGTCGACGAGCGGGAGGGCCGCCACCGCGGCACGCGCCGCCGCAACTGGGACACCTGCCAGGCCTCGCTCTTCACGCTCCACGGCTCGGGCCACAACCCGCGGCCGCAGCAGGGCGCCCGGATGCGCCAGCGGATCCTCCACAAGCTCTCCATCTACCCGCGCCGCTTCGGCACGCTCCTCTGCACGGGCTGCGGGCGCTGCGCGCGTGCGTGTCCGGGCGGGATGGACCTCCCCGAGGTGCTCCGCACCCTGGGCGCCGCGGCGGGAGTCTCGCCATGAACCTCTACCAGCCTCACCTGATGCGCGTCGACGAGATCGTCGACGAGACGGTGGACACGCGCACCCTGCGCCTCAGCTTCCGCGACGAGCAGGTGGCCGGGTCCTTCAGCTTCCTCGCTGGCCAGTTCGGCGAGTACTCGGTCTTCGGCGAGGGCGAGTGCACCTTCTGCATCGCCTCGCCGCCCACGCGCCGCGGCTACCTCGAGTGCAGCTTCAAGCAGGTGGGCAAGGTCACCGCCGCGCTCCGCGACGTCGAGGTGGGCGACACGGTGGGCTTCCGCGGGCCCTACGGCAACAGCTTCCCGCTGCACGAGATGGAGGGGAGCGACCTCGTCTTCATCGCGGGCGGCATCGGGCTCGCGCCGGTGCGCTGCGTGATCTGGAACGCGCTCGACCTGCGCGACCGCTTTCGCCAGGTGACCATCCTCTACGGCGCGCGCTCGGTGGGCGACCTCGTCTACCGCCGGGAGCTCGAGGAGTGGGGCCGTCGCGCGGACGTGAAGCTCGTCACCACCGTCGACCCGGGCGGCGAGGCCCCCGACTGGAAGGGGGAGGTGGGCTTCGTGCCTGCCGTCGTCGAGCGAGCGGCGCCTCCCGCGGCGAAGGCCTTCGCGGTGGTCTGCGGGCCGCCGATCATGATCAAGTACACCCTGCCGGTCCTCGAGAAGCTCGGCTTCTCCGACGGGCGGATCTACACCACCCTCGAGAACCGGATGAAGTGCGGCCTCGGCAAGTGCGGCCGCTGCAACATCGGACCGGTCTACGTCTGCAAGGACGGGCCGGTCTTCACGGCGGCGCAGCTCAAGGCGCTCCCGCCGGAGTTCTAGGCGCTCGCTTCGTGCTCGCCGCGCTTCGTGCTCGCCGCGCTTCGTGCTCGCCGCGCTTCGTGCTCGCCGCGCTTCGTGCTCGCCGCGCTTCGCTACGGACCGGGGTTGCGGGCCGGTGTCCGTCACCGGGCGTCCTCGAGCGAGAGCTCGGCCCTGAACTATCTCCGACCCTCGCGACGAAGGTCGACGATACTTCAGGGCCGCTGACGCGCCCGCGCGGGTTCTCGACGAGATCCCCAGCCCCGTCGACGGGAACCGCAACGATTCCGTGGGCGGCGAGGGCGTCACCGTCACCGGGCGTCCTCGAGCGAGAGCTCGACCCTGAACGACTCCCTGAGCGGCGAGGCCGTCACCGTCACCCGGTCAGATCCCCGCCGAGACCCGTCGCTGCAGCGCGCCGAGCTCGTCGCCCACGTTCATCGGGTCGCCCGGCTCGACGAGGAGCTGCCCGTAGAGCCGCACCAGCGCCGCCTTCTCCGTCGCTGGCCCCGCCGCGAGCTCGCCGTCCCACTCGCGGAGCAGCGCGACGTACGCGCTGAGCACACCCATGCGGTCCACGACCTGGCGCACGTGACGCGCGGCGAAGTCCGGGCCGCTCCCGAGGAGCCGCTCGATGCGGCCGGCGACCTCGGCGAGGAGCGCCTCGGCGCGCGCTCTCTCCTCGGCGAGCTCCGGCCGGGTCACCGCGGCGAGCGCGCCGTGCACCTCGGCGAGCCAGGGCCCGTGCAGGCCGCGCTGCGCGAAGTCGCGGAGGATCTGCGCGCAGAGGGTGTTGTGCGTCCCCTCCCAGCTCTCCAGCACCATGGTGTCGCGGTAGAGCCGCGGCAGCACCGAGAAGTCCTCGATGGTGCCGTTGCCGCCGAGGACCTCGACGCCGGCGCGGACCACCTCGGCGCAGGCCACCGCGGTCCAGTACTTGTTCAGGTTGACGTGCGTGCGTCGTGCGGCGGCGAGCTCGCGATCGCCCGCTCCCGTCGCCAGGCGGTCAGTGATCGCGAGCAGTCGCAGGGTGGCCGCGAGCCCGGCGACTCCGAGGACGCGCATCCGCGCCAGCGTCTGCTGCACCGCCGGGAACTCGAGGATCGGCCGCCCGAAGGCGCGGCGGTGGCGGGCGAAGCTCTGCGCCTCGACGTACGCGCGCCGCATGAACGCCACCGCGGTGAGGGCGTTGTGGACGCGCGAGGTGTCGAGGACGATCTGGATCAGCTGCTTGAAGCCCTGGTCGAGGCGGCCCACCGGCTCGGCCAGCGCGCCCTCGAAGTCGGCCTCGCCCGAGGCCATCGAGCGCGTCCCCAGCTTGTACTTCAGGCGGCGCACGCGGAACCCGTTCGGCTTGCCGTCGACGGTGCGCGGCACCAGGAAGAGCCCGAGCCCCGCGGTCCCCTCGGGGCCGCCAGGCACGCGCGCGGTGACCACGAAGAGCGGCGCGTCGATCACCGAGCAGAACCACTTCTCGCCGCTCAGCCGGTAGAGCCCGGGCGCCGCGGGGTCGGGCACCGCGCGGCAGTCGTTGGCGCCCACGTCGGAGCCGCCCTGCACCTCGGTGACGAACTGCGAGGCGTAGAGGCGCCGCGCGTAGTCCGGGTCGAGGAGCGCGGGCAGGTAGCGCCGCCGCTGTTCCTCGCTGCCGACCTGCTGCAGCAGCTTGATCGCGCCGGCCGTGCAGGCCATCGGGCAGGCGTGGCCCGCCTCGCCGTTCTGCGCGAGGAGGTAGATGAGGGCGCCGCTCGCCAGCTCCTGGCCGGGCTCGCCGAGGAGCGAGAGCGCGCCCGAGCCCCAGAACCCGGCGCCGAGCTCGTGGTGGGCCGCGGTGAAGGCGACCTCCTCCACCCGCTCGCCGCGTCCATCCCAGCTGCGCAGCACCGGCAGGTTCTCGTCGCGGTTGCAGCTCCGCGCGAGCTCGTCGAGGCGCGTGGCCGCCAGCGCGCCGGTGCGCTCGAGGCGCGGCCAGAGCGCCTCGGCGCGCGGCCCCAGGTGGACCCGCAGCACGCGCTGCAGGTTGCCGTCGGCGGCGAAGTAGCTCCTCGGCTTCGACGCCTCCCAGGCCACCAGCTCCGCGCGACCGCGGGTGATCCGGCTCTCGCTCGCTCCTGCTTCGCTCGCGGACTTCATGCCTCCTCCTCCTCGGTGCGTGCCCCTGCCCGCCCGGCGGCGCGCGGAGCCCCGTCCCTGGTCAGTTGCGGGTCCTCGCGGCCTTCGGCCGCTCCGGGATGAGACCGCCGCAATTTGCCCTGCTCGCCTCCTGCGGAGGCTCCGCGGTGAAGGGCGAGTTGGGTCCAGATCGCCTGGACCCGCTCGAAGACCGCCCCCCAGCCGAAGGGCCGCAGCGCCTCCTCGAGCGCGCGCGGATCCTCGAGGGGCGGCCGCGCCAGGCTGCGCTCGAGCGCCGCGGCCAGGCGCGCGGCGAAGGCGGGGAGCTCCCCGGCGACGGGCTGGTCGGCGCCGACGAGCTGCGGGAGCTCCACCAGCTCGAGCGCCTCGCCGAGGTGCGGCGCGAGCTCTCCGACCACGCCGGGCAGCGCCGTCGCGACCAGCCGGCAGCCACAGGCGAGCGCCTCGACGAGCACCAGCGGCACGCCCTCGTAGAGCGAGGGGAGCACGCAGACCGCCGCGCGCCGCATCAGCGCGGCGAGCGCGGGCTGCGCCAGCTGGCCGTGCAGCACCACCGACGGCCCGAGCGCGGCAGCGCGAGCGCGCAGCGCGTCCGCCTCGGCGCCGGCCCCGCTGCCGGCGAGGTGTAGCTCGAGGCCGGGGAGCCGCGGCGCCAGCGCCTCGAAGGCGTCGAGCAGCGAGGGCAGCCCCTTGGCCGCGCTGAGCTTGCCGACGTAAACAATTGCGGCGGTCTCATCCCGGAGCGGCGGCAGGCCGCGAGGACCCGCAATTCGCCGTCCGCGCGCTGCGTCGTCGTCTCCGCACCGGAAGAGATCGTCGCGGTAGCCGGCGCCCACCACGCTCACGCGCTCCCGCGGGATCTGCAGCGTGCTCGCCAGCTCGTCGGCGAGCGCGGCGTGCAGCGTCGCGAAGCGGTCCGCTCGCGCGCAGCCCCGGAGGATCTCCTGGCCGAGGTGCGGACAGCTCTTCAGCTGGCGGAGCCCCGTCGCGTGGCAGTGGATGACGAGCGGGACCTCGGGCGCCAGCTCCTTCAGCAGCGCCGCGACGAGCCACACGTGGTGCGCGTGGATGACGTCGGGCCGGGCCTCCGCGAGCACGGCGGCGAGGTGCTGCCGCCAGGCGCCGCGATAGCGGGCGAGCTGCTCGGGGCTCATCGAGGAGAAGCGCGTGCTCGGGTAGGGCATCACGTCGCTCATCCCCGGCACCGGGAAGTCGAGCTCGCCCTCCCCGAAGCGGAGCGCGTGCACCCGCCCGGCGGTGAGGGGCGGCAGCGCCGGCGCGGGCTCGTCGGCCGGCACGCCGACGACCACGTGCTGGTCCCAGCCGGCGGCGGCCCCCTCGCGCACCAGCGCCTCGAGCGTGACGCCGCTCCCGGTCTGCGCCGGGCGCTGGGCGAGGACATGGAGGACTCGGCGTGGCATCCGGGAAAGGTATCACTCCGCCGGCGGGTCGGCATGCGTCCCGGCTCATCACGGTTGACCTGGCGTGCGCGCTCATGCAGCGTTGCCGGCATGAGCCACAGCGTGACCCGCGACCCGCCAGGAACCAGGGCCCGACCGGAGCAGCCCCCCGTGGCTATCCGCCAGCTGAAGGTCGTGGTCGTCGAGGGGCCTGACCGGGGGCGACACTGCGAGGCGAGCGACGACGGCCCCATCACGGTCGGCGCCAGCCCCGAGAACGACCTGGCGCTGACGGACTCCACCGTGAGCCGCTACCATGTCGAGCTCCGCAGCGATCCACGCGGGATCGCGATCGTCGACCTCGGCAGCCTCAACGGCGCGCTCGTCGGCGAGGTGCGGGTGGAGCGGGCCGTGGTCCGGGCCGGGACCTCGCTGCGGCTCGGCGACACCGTGCTCCGCGTCGAGGACGGTGCCCGCGTCTCGCCGGCGAGCGAGCCGGAGAGCGAGCTGCTCCCCGGCGTCATCGGCACCAGCCCGGCGATGCGCACGCTCGCGCGCAAGTGTCGCAAGCTCGCCACCTCCGAGGCCTCCGTGCTGATCGAGGGCGAGACCGGCACCGGGAAGGAGCTGGTCGCCCGGGCGATCCACCAGGCCAGCCGGCGGCGAGACCGCCCCTTCGTGGTCGTCGACTGCGGCTCCTTGCCGCCCGCGCTGATCGCCTCCGAGCTCTTCGGCCACGAGCGCGGCGCCTTCACCGGCGCCAGCGCGCTGCACCAGGGCGCCTTCGAGCGCGCCGGCGGTGGCACCATCTTCCTCGATGAGATCGGCGAGCTCCCGCTCTCGATCCAGCCCGCGCTCCTCGGGGTGCTGCAGCGTCACAGCTTCCGCCGCGTCGGCGGCACCAGCGAGCTCACCGTCGACCTCCGGGTCCTCGCGGCGACCAACCGCGACCTGCGGGCGGAGGTGAACGCCGGGACCTTCCGCGCCGACCTCTACTTCAGGCTCGCGGTGGGTCGGGTGGAGCTGCCGCCCCTGCGCGCCAGGCGGTCGGACATCGCGCCGCTCGTCACCCACTTCGTCGAGGAGATCACCGGCACGACGGAGCTGCCCTTCTCCCTCGAGACGATGGCCTCGCTGGAGGCCCAGCACTGGAGCGGCAACGTCCGCGAGCTGCGCAACGTCGTCGAGGCCGCCCTGGCGATGGGCGAGCTCGTGCTCTCGTCCCCGGAGGCTGGCGAGCCGGCCTGCGCCCCGGCGCCGACGGGCGAGCCGCTGCCGTACCGCGAGGCGCGCGCGGCCGCGATCGCCGGGTTCGAGAGCCGCTACCTGAGCGAGCTCATCCGCAGCGCGGGCGGCAACGCGTCCCGCGCCTCCCGCCTGGCCCGGATGGACCGGCCCTACCTGCTGGCGCTCCTGCGCAAGCACGGCCTGCGCTAGAGCGAGCGCCCGGTCAGGGGCGGGCGGGCGGCTGGTCTCTCATGGCTGGGAAGAGGATGGTGACGACGGCTGCTGCGCCCGGCTCTCGAGCGCCCCTCTGGCCGGGAGTCAGCCGTGCCTGCGGACGCCTGTTGGCTGCGCTCAACAGGGTTGTGCCAGCTGCGTGTTGGGAGTCGCCATCACCGCGGCTCCAGCTGCTGAGAACCGCGACCCCGGCGATCGGTACGGCGCTTGCTGTGACAGGAGTCCAAGCCCGACGCCAGTGGCTGATGGAGCCCCGATGAGAACAAGCATGAAGAACACTCGTCAGGCGCAGCCTCCTCTCCCCGCGAGGCCGGTCGGAGGGACGGCACGAGCCCGGGCGACATCGGTCCGGCTGCTCTCCCTCGGAGCGCTGCTCGCCGGCTGCGGCGGCGGAGCGCTCCCATCGGCCGACGGCCTCCAGCTGCCCGATCACGGGCTCGCCGGCCTGGAGGCGAGCGGCGAGGGCGCGGCACGGGACACAGGAGCTGGCGAGCCGCTGCGGGAGGCTGGCGTCGACGGGACGGCGAGCGGGGACGCCAGCGCCAGGGACGCCAAGGTCAAGGACGCCAAGGCCAGCGCGGACGCGGACGCTCTGGCTGCGCTGGCGAAGCCGTTCGGCACCTGGACCTCCCAGTGCACGGCGACGCCCTACCCCTCGTCCGCGGCCAACGCCTACCCCACCGGCTTCCAGCAGGTGGTCGCGGATGACTGGGTCTACGTCGCCTGGGTCTGGCGGCTCTCGCCCGACGCGGCCACCAACCACTCCGTCTCGGCGATGAAGAGCAAGGACCTGAAGACCTGGTACAACCTCTGCGGCGTCCCCCTCACGCTCCCGATCACGCCGGCCTCGCCGACGGTGATCGACCCGGTCCCGATCCAGGCGGGGCTCCTCAACAGCCGGCTCGCGCTCTCCTTCGACGCGGCCAAGAGAGCGGTGATCACCTACCAGAAGCACATCGCCAAGACGTTCCCCGGCGGGTCCGTGAAGAAGACGACCCAGGTCTTCAACGCGCGCTGGGAGGGGAGCGCGCTCAAGATCTATCAGCTGACCAGCTGGGACAGCCTGGACAGCTTCGGCGGCGGTGGCTCCTTGCCGTCGACCGCCACCACGATCAGCTTCTCCGGGCTGCGCGTCTCGGCGGCTGGCACTCTCGCCCAGACCGTGACGCGCTCGACGGCGGACGACACGCAGTGCAAGCCGGTGGAGGGCGCGGGCGGCGTCTGCACCGCGTTCCCCAGGTCGGGGACCTGGGAGGTGCAGGACTCCGCGAGCGGCCTCGCGCTCCGGTCGCCGCTGACCGCCGTGAGCGCCTCCTCGCTCGCCTCGACCGACCCCTGGGAGAACCCGGCGACGCCCGCGCTCTCCGTCGGCAGCCTGGAGAACAAGCCGCTCAGCAGCGACCCCAAGGCGGCGGCCTGGCAGGTCCGCGCCCAGATGAGCCGCGCGGAGACCCGCTGGATCACGCTGCGGTCCGACTTCGACGGAGACGGCGCCAACAACCGCGGCCTCTTCGATCGCTACAACTCTCTCTTCTTCGCGGAGGCCTCGGGCGCCCTCAAGGTGTTCCAGTTCGGGACCCGGGCGGGGATGTTCTGGCCGCTCACCGGCGACTGGAACAAGGACGGCGTGGTGACGGTCGGCGTCCACCAGGCGACGACAGGGACGACCTTCCTCAAGAACACGCTCGCTCCGGGCGCGGCCGACGTGACCCTCACGGGCCCGCTCTCCAGCGTGTCGGGCGTGGTCGACAGCCCGCTCGTCTGGCACCCGGTGAACCCCGCGGCCCGCTACGCCATCAAGTGGGAGTCCCTGCCCGTCAATCGTGACTACGCCTACGACTGCAGCGGGGTGCCGCTGCAGACCGCGAGCGGCGGCTGCCTCGACGGAGCGCTGATCTCCTCGAACCTGTACCTCGTCGCCTTCGACGCCGCCACGGGCACCTGGAAGAAGAGCCTGATCGACCGCGCCTGGGGCGGCACCACGGTCGGCTTCGACTTCCTGACCTTCAAGAACGTGCAGCTCGTCCTCTACTACGGCCAGGACCGCTACGCGAGGCTCGCCCAGCGCGTCCGGCTCTCGGGCGGCTGGTCCGCCTGGACGATCACCACGCTGCCGACCCAGCTCGCCGGCTGGGACAGCCACAACTACCTCACGCTGACCATCGACAGGAACCACCACGTCCACGTCGCCGGCAACATGCACGCCTCGCCGCTCGTCTACTTCCGCGGCACCGGCTTCTTCGGCGGGACCGCGCCGCTGAGCTACACCAAGCTCTCGATGACCGGCCTGAACGAGAGCGCGACGACCTACCCCACCTTCCTGCGCGGTCCGACCGGTGAGCTCCTCTTCAGCTACCGGAGCGGCAGCTCTGGCAGCGGCGACACCTACCTGCACCGCTACGACGAGGACAAGGGCACCTGGGCGCCCCTGCACGGCGCGGCGACGGCCCCGGTGCCGCTGTTCAAGGGCCTCTGAGCTCGCCGCCTCCCGGGCTCGCCGCCTCCCGGGCTCGCCGCCTCCCGGGCTCGCCGCCTCCCGGGCTCGCCGCCTCCCGGGCTCGCCGCCTCCCGGGCTCGCCCCCTCCCGGGCTCGCTACCAGATCAGCCGCAGCGGCTGCACGCGCGTGTGGTGCGGCTCGACGGTGACGACGCGCTCCAGCACCACCGCCGCCGTGGCCGGATCGCGCACCACCACCTTGTGTGAGCCCACGGCGAGCGAGCGCTCGAAGGGCGCGTAGCCGGCGTCCTTGCCGTCGATCGCGACCTGCCGCCGGGCGAGTCGTGCTCCGCCCACCCGCAGCCAGCCGAGCTCGCGGCTGACCACCGGCGCCTTGCTCGGCTGGGAGGCAGGCCTCGGCGGCGGACGCACCTTCGGCCGGTACCACCGCCGCGGGCCCTCCGCTGCCCCCCGGTCGGCGGCCAGGTCGCGGGCCGCGGCCGCGTCGCGCCGGGCGGGGCTTCCCTCGACCACGCGTGAGGCGTCGGCAGCGGTGGTGCGCCCGTCGGTGCGCGCCTCCGGGCCGCTCGTCGGCTGTCGCAGGAGGTAGAGCGCCCCGCCCAGCCCGGACAGCAGGACGACCCCGCCGACCAGCAGACCGGCGCGGGCTCGCCTCCGGATCGTCGCCTGGCCCGGGCGCCGCTGCGGGACGGTGGCCCGGGTGGCTCCCTCGACGGTGAAGTGCTGTCCGCCCACGTGCAGGAGCGAGACGCCGACCAGCGCGTCGAGGGCGCTTCGCCGCTCCAGGCCCGGGCGCAGCGGCGCCAGCCAGCGCCGCAGCTCGCTGCGCGGATCGCTGCTCGCGCCGAGCCGGGCGGCCAGCGAGCCGGCCTCCGCCGCTGCCTGCTCGGCGGTGGGACGCGCCGCCGCGTCGACGTCGAGCCAGCGCCGCAGCAGCGCGACCAGCTCGGCCGGCCCCTCGTCGGCGAGCTCCAGCTCGCCGGGCGAGGGCGGCGGCGCGCCGGCGAGCAGCGCGTGCAGGGTCGCCCCCAGACCGTAGACGTCGGCCGCCGGCGAGGCCTTCTCGCCGAGAGCCAGCTCGGGCGCGATGTAGCCCTCCTTGCCCTTGACCAGCCCCGTGCGGGTGCGCTCCTCGCGCTGGCGCGTCAGCGCGATGCCGAAGTCCGACAGCTTGACGTCGCCCTCCCACGAGAGCAGCGCGTTCTGCGGCGAGACGTCTCGATGGACGACCTCGAGCGCCCGGCCCTGCTCGTCGCGCAGCGAGTGCGCGTAGCTCAGCGCGTGGGCCACCGCGGTCACGATGTGCAGCGCCACCACCTCCGGCATCGGCGCCCCGGCGGCGACGCCTCGCTGAGCGGCGCGCCAGGCGTCCGCTCCATCGACGTACTCCATGGCGATGAACTCGGTCCCATCGATGAAGCCGAAGTCGAAGACCTGGACGATGTTGCCGTGGTTCAGCCGCGCCACCAGCCGGGCCTCGTCGAGGAACATCCGATGCATGGACGGATCCTGCGCGTGCTGTGGCAGGACGCGCTTGATCGCCACCCGGCGCTCGAAGCCGCCGGCTCCGACGAGGACGGCCTCGTAGACCTGCGCCATGCCGCCGCTGGCGACCACGCGCACCAGACGGTAGCGGCTCGGGCTCTCGCTCATCGGGGCGTCGCTCGTGGGAGCACGACGATCAGGATATCACCAGCGCAGACTCGCTGGCGACGTGAGGCGAGCCTCGCCTCCACCGGCTGCTAGGGGTGAGGCCCGAACTCCGGCCAGGGGCCCAGGTCGCGCGGTGGCCCACCCATGTCCACGTCCGACGAACCGCCGTCGGGGGGGCGCGGCTCCCAGAGAGCGCCGACGCAGGTCCGGTAGGGTCCCCCGTCGGGGATGTCGGACGGCCCGCAGAACACGCCCAGCTCCACCTTGCCGTCCGCCGTCAGGTCGACCGGTTCTGAGTTGAACGCGCAGAGGTGGGGCCGCTGCGTGCCCCGGACCTGGCAGCCGAGCGGCGCGAGGCTGAAGGCCATCACGCGCAGGCAGGCGCGGCGCTGCAGGTCCACGTCGGCGAAGCGAACGCCCGAGGTGAGCGACGAGAGGTCGGCCAGCACCGACACGGTCCTCGGCTGCGTGAAGATGCGGCAGCTATCGCGCGTCTCGCAGCTCTCCCCGAGGAAGCAGTCGGCGCAGGTCTTCCCGTCCGGCGGCGTGTGCAGCTCGACGAGGAGCTCGCCGATCTGGGTGGGCGTCTCGCAGGAGAAGGACTGGTACGTGACGGTGGTCGAGGTGACCGTCTCCGAGGGGCAGCCCGCGGCCAGCAGGCTGAGGAGGAGCAACGTGCTGACGGCGCTCCAGGGGGCTCTGTCGAGGTGCCTCAAGGTGACCACGTTAGCCAAGCTGTGCTCGGGTGTCCAGACGGGGAGGAGGAAGGAGCGGTGCGGAAGGAAGTGCGGAAGCGGGTCACCGATAGCCCATCGCCTCCTGCAGCACGCAGACATGCACCGGCGCCGCGTTGATCAGGCAGGCATCGATCCAGCCCGGCGCCTCGGGGCAGGTCAGGTCGCTTGGCTGATCGCAGGGCACCTCGGCGGGGGGCTCGATGCCCGGCACGCACATGTGCACCGGCGCGGCGTTGATCAGGCAGGCGTCGATGTAGCCCTGGGGGCAGACCGCCGTCAGGCCCTCCGGCTGGTCGCAGGCCTCCTCCGTCGGGGGCGTCACGATCGCGGGCACGCAGACGTGGACCGGCGCCGCGTTGATCAGGCAGGCGTCGATGTAGCCGGGCTCGCCCGCCGGGCAGCTCAGGCTGGCCGGCTGGTCGCAGGGCACCCCCGGCTGGGGGGCCGCCGGCACGCAGCCATGGAACAGCGTCCCCTCGGGGCTCGGGCCGTCGCACGAGTCCACGTAGCCCTCGGCGCAGGTCAGGTTGAGCGGCTGGTCGCAGGGCACGCCCGGCTGGGGGGCCGCCGGCACGCAGCCATGGAACAGCGTCCCCTCGGGGCTCGGGCCGTCGCACGAGTCCACGTAGCCCATCGCGCAGATCAGGTTGATGGGCTGGTCGCAGGGCACCTCCGTCGGCGGCGTCACGACCGCCGGCACGCAGGTGTGGTACGCGGCGGCGCCGGTCGTGCAGGCGTCGACGTAGCCGGGCTCGCCTGCCGGGCAGGTGAGGTTGCTCGGCTGATCGCAGGGCACCTGCCCCGCCACGGCCGAGCGGCCGCTGTCCACATCACGAGTCCCGCAGCCGACAGGCAGCAGGAAGGACAGCAGAAGCAGGGATTTCAAGGTCCGGTTCTTGAGCTGTGTCATTGGCGTTGCCTCCTTGAGAACCGGTAAGGGCAAGCGCCGTACCACCCACGCGCGTCATCTCATCAAGGTCTTTCGAGGCGGGCGTTGGTGCGATCCAACAGCGCCGTGGCACAGCTCTGTTGGGTCGCTCCAACACCCCGGCTCCGTCGGCGAGCTCGCGGCTGTGATCTCGAAGCGCAGGTCACCGTCGGCACACGCCTCCCACGGAGCGAGCCGTCCCGCGCCGGGCTGGCCCGGCGAGTGCACCGGGGCAGAGCAGCTCACGAAGGAGGCTCGAGGATGATCAAGCACAGCACCTGGCGTCGACGTGTTGCCCTGCTCGCGCTCTTGCCGCAGCTCGCCTGCGCGGATGGCTTGCTGGAGAGGCCCTCTCCGTCGTCGGGGACGCGTGCCACCGCGTCGATCGCCTCGCCGCAGCTCTCCTTCGCGGTGGAGAGCTTCGGCGCCCGCGCCGACGGCAAGACCGACTGCACCGCGGCCATCCAGCGCGCGCTCGACGGGGCCGTCCAGCTCGG
>JAKLHH010000319.1 GCA_022710245.1 Myxococcota bacterium | reverse complement strand
GCCTCGGTGAGCGGCACCGTGAAGCCGAAGACCTGCGAGCGCGAGCTCTTGGTCAGGTCGCCAAAGAACTGGATGAAGCCCGGCAGCAGGTCGCACTTGGTGATCAGGATGTAGACGGGCAGGACCAGGTCGAGCTCCTGCAGCACCTGGTCGATGCGTGAGCGGATGCGCGCGGCGAGCTCCTCCAGCTCTTCGGGGCTGGCGCGCAGGATGTCGGAGATGCTGGCGGCGACGAGGAGGCCGTTGAGCGGGCGCTTCTTGCGGTAGCGCTTGAGCATGCGCAGGAAGGAGATCCACTCCTCCTGGTCCTCGTCCTCGGAGGCGTAGCGCCCGGCGGTGTCGAGGAGGATCGCCTGGTCGGAGAACCACCAGTCGCAGTTGCGCGTGCCGCCGAGGCCCTTGATCGCCTTGCGGTCGCCGGTCGTGAAGGGGAACTTCAACCCCGAGTGCAGGAGCGCGGTGCTCTTGCCCACCGCCGGCGGCCCGATGATCATGTACCAGGGCATGGTGTAGATGCCGCCCCGGCCGACCTTCGACTTCTTCACCGCGACGACGGCCTGGTTGAAGGCCTCGCGGAGCGCCTCGATCTCCTCGCGCCGGTCCGGGCGGGCGGCCTCCTCGTGGGCGCGGCCCTGCTCCTTGATCGCGCCCTCGAGGCCGCGCGCCGCCTTCCGCTCGCGCAGGCGCATGGCGACGATGAGGATCACCGGCGGCAGCAGCAGCGCGAGGATGATCACGAGGCGCCAGAGGACGCTGGTGATGCCGACCAGCGGGGCGCCGAACCAGATGCCGACGGTGATCGCCAGCGCCACCAGCTCGAAGATGAGCAGCCGCCAGATCACGCTAGCCCCTCCCGATCTGGCCCAGCATCTCGACGATGCCGGTGGTGGAGCTGGAGAGGATCAGGTAGAGCGCGACGGCGACCCCGACCCCGATCAGCAGGCAGGCGGCGGCGAGCGGCACCAGCGGCAGGCTCCTGCCGCCGAGGCTGAGCGCCTCGGGGCGCTTGCCGTGCACGGAGATGGTGCGGGCCGCCCCAGCGGTGAGCTCGCGGCGCAGGTCCTCGATCAGGTCCTCCAGCTCGTGGGGCGAGCCCATGCGGAACTCCCCCTGGAAGCCGAGGACGAGGCAGGTGTAGTAGACCTCGGTGGCGGAGCGCGAGCGGCGGCGTACGTCGGTGAGGCGGTCGAAGAAGCGCGCGCCGGCCTTGCTCTCGGAGAAGAGCACCGCCTGCAGCGGCTTGGCCGCCCACTCCTCCTTGCCCGGCCACTCCGAGTACTGGATCACCTCGTCGAGGAAGGCGGCCAGCGCGTAGCGGACGTCCTCGACGTCGTTGGGCAGGGCGCCGCCCCGGTGGGCGCGGGTCTTCATCGACTCGAAGAGCTGCAGCACCCGGCGGCGGAGCACGTCGCAGGCGGGGAGCTCGATCTGGCCGCCGCGGATCTGCATGCCGAGGAGGAAGAAGTCGGTGGAGAGCTCGGCGAGCGAGATCTCCTCCCCGTCCTCGCCCTCGTCGCGCTCGCCGCCCTGCTCGCGCTCGCGCTCGCGCTCCCGGCCGCGGCCGCGCGCGTCGCGCTCGCCGCGCGGCCGGGTGGACGAGGTCGGGTCGCGGCGCGTCGGCTTCACCTCAGGCCTCCACCGCCACCAGGTCCAGCTTGACCCGATCGGGCTTCACCGGCTGGTAGATGGCGATGTTGCCCGACTGCAGGATGCTGTCCCAGTAGCGCCCCTGCTTGTCGAGCTTGAGGTAGATCATGTGCGCGCGCACCGGGATCGCGTTCGGCGGCGAGTGGTCGAGCCGCACGGTGACGCCCGGCAGCGCCGAGTGCACGACCTTCGCGATCTGGTCGATCGAGCCCACCTTGATGTAGCGCGGGAGGTCGTCGCGCAGCGTCTCCTCGGGGACGTCGCCGCCGGCGATCAGGTAGAGCACGCGCTCGCGCAGGAGCATCGGGTCCACCGAGCGCCCGACGAAGAGCCCCGGCTGCGTCTGCTCGAGGGTGATCGACTGGTAGCGCGCCGAGACCACCGTGCCGAGCAGGCGGAAGACGAGGTCGAAGAGGGGGACGAAGGTGCCGCCGAGGTCGGTGTAGCGGAAGCGCGGCAGGTCGAGCGGGTCCGAGGTCGCCTCGAAGGAGGCGAGCTGCCCGGCCAGCGACGCCAGCGAGAGGTAGAGCGACTCCGGGTGCAGGTCGCTGCTGTCCGCCGCGTGCATGAAGACCGGCAGCCAGGTGTTCACCGTGTGCAGGTAGAGGAAGGTCGCGATGTCGGCGGCGCCGAACTCCACCAGCGCGGCGGTGCGGTGGCCGTACTTGCTGACCAGGTCCCGCTGCTTGGCGCCGAGCGCCGAGACCAGCCGCCCGAGGTTCGCCACCAGGATCGGCGAGGCGCTGACGCGCAGGAGCGGCGGGATGTAGCGGTCCGAGAGCTGCAGCCGCCCCGACTCGCCCACCACCAGCTCGCCGATCTTGATGGTGACGTAGCTCTGCCGGTCCTGGCCGCCGACGAGGATCCGCGCGTTGGGCCTGAGCACGTCGACCTCGGCGTCCTGCGCGGCGCCCACCGAGTCGGCGACGGTGAGCACCTCCTCGACGTAGCGCCGTCCGGCCTCGGCCGCCGCGGGCCCGCCGCCAGCGCTCGCCGCCGGCACCGCCAGGAAGAGCTCGAGCGCGCGCACGCCCGGCCGGAGCGCGGACGAGGCCATCGCCGAGAGGGGCTTGCCCTTGACCGTCTCCACCACCAGCCCGTCGGGCATCACCGCCACGCAGCGGCTGAGGGAGTAGATGCCGCGGGCGAGCTCCTCGGCGTCGACCTCCAGCTCGGAGACACCCCAGGAGTTGGCCACCGCCGCGCTGACCCGGCTCTCCAGCAGCCGCTCGTGGTAGGCATCCTGCACCTGCAGGTGCTGGGGCATCATGAAGAGCCCCTCTCGCCACATCGGCTTGACGCTCACGTTGCACCCTCGCTGCGCCGCGCCAGGCGGGCGCGCCGGCAAGTCACTCGGTCGGCTTGCCGATCTGGCTACCGCTGACGACCGCGTGGATCATGGTGTGGAGCTCCTCGCGGTCCGCGCAGCGGCGATTCTGGCTCTTGACGTCGATCACATATTTCCAGGAGCGGCCCTGGGGCTCCTGGAAGAGCGCGACGAGCGCCACGTAGGCGACATCCCAGGCGCTCTTCATCGGGTAGATCTTAAGCTTGCCTGGATAAACGGTCAACGAGGCGGAGGTGACGAGGTCCTTGGACAGGGCCTGCGCCGTGTTCTTCCAGACCGTCTCGAAGTCGAGCGTGTCGAAGGTGCCTCGCTCGCGCAGCAGCAGCGCGCGCACCTCGACGGGCGTCGGCTGCCCGAGCTTGTTCGGGTTCAGCTTGTCGTCGGCCTGGACGAAGATCTCCAGCGGCGGCGGCTCGCAGATCGGCCCGCCACCCCCGCCGCTGCCGGACTGGCCGCGCCGGCGCGCCTCGGCGATCATGTCGTCGCCGGTCGGCGTGTTCGGCATGTTCGGCGCGCCCGGCATGCCGGGCGCGGTGGGCGGCGTCGGGGGCGTGCAGGCGGCGAGCTGAGCGACCAGCCCGCAGATGAGCAGCGGACCCGCTGACCTTCTCACGGTTCACCATCCTGGGCCGTGTCGGGGCCCCATTCCTCGAAGACGTAGACCAGGCGCACGTTGCCGAGCGTGATCTCCTCCCAGGAGAGCAGCTTGCGGAAGCCGATCTGCTGGCCCTGAAACCCGATCCCGCGCTTGCTGCCGAGGTCGGAGATGATGCACTGGTTGCCCTTGCGCACCGCGATGGCGTGGCAGCGCTCGACGCCCTCGCCCCGCACGATCAGGTCGCAGGTCGAGTGCGCGCCGAGGGTGTAGACCTCGCCGTCCTGCAGCGGGATCTTGCGCCCCATGTCCATCCCGTCGAGCACCTCCAGCCGCACCGCCGCGAGGGGGGCGCTGACCGCGCGCGCGGCGACCTTGAAGATCAGCTCGGCGTCGCCGAGCGAGAAGTGGTCGCCGTCCCGGAGCGGCAGGGTCAAGGTCTCGCCGCGCTGCCCCGTCGTCTCCAGCTTGTAGTTCCCCGACTCCAGCCGCAGCACCCCGAAGCCGTTCACCCCCGGGATGGCGAGGTCGCAGCCCGGTGCGTCCCCGAGCGTGAAGCCGTCCTTCGCCACCGTCGTGCGCGGCGGGTTGCCGAGCACCACCACCCAGGCCACGTGATCGGGGGCGCTCAGGTCCTCGACCGCGATCACCTTGGTCTTGCGGTCGACGAAGCGGCCGGGCTGGACGCCCGCCTCCGGCTGCATCGTCATCGGCACCACGGCGGGACGCGCCAGCGGGATGCCCGAGCCGGTCACCACCGGCGCGCCCGTCCGCTGCCCCACGCTCGCCGCGCCCGGCGCGGGGGTCGCCCCCGGGCGGCCGGCCTGCGGCAGCGAGAGCGCCTCGAGCTCGGGCCGCGCGGGGCGTCCGCCCGAGGCTGGCTCGAGCGCGCCCATCTTGCGCAGGAACTCCTCCGGGTCCGGCAGCGCCACCTCGCCCGGCGTGGCCGCGGCGCCGCCGCGCCGCACCTTCGCCGGCTCCGGCGCGCCCGCGTCCTGGGTGGAGAGGAACTCGTTCGGGTCGGGCAGCGGCAGCCGGAAGCCCCCGCCCGGCGCGGGCGAGGGCAGCGAGGGGTCGGGGAAGGACGGGTTCGGCGCGGTGTCGTTGCGGGCCGGCCCGACCAGCTTGCGGAGCCCCGTCGGTGGCGCCACCTCGGTGTCGGGGGCGTCGGCGTGCGGAGCCTCGGCGCGCGCGGCGGTTCGCGACGCGCCGGTTGGCCGCGGCGGCTCGGCGGCGGGGAGGTCCGGGCTGGAGTTGAAGAGGGCAGGGTCGGGAGCGAAGAGGGCCTCCAGCCCGCGGCGCGGCTCCTTCGCGGGGCCGTCGTCGATCGGCGCCTCGGTGGTCACGTCGTCGTCGGGGTACGCGGGGTGGGACTCGTCCGGCTGCGGGTACGCCGCGCGAGAGCCAGAGGCCCGATCGACGGTGCGGGCGGGACGTGGCGTGCGGTCCAGGGCGCGGCGCTCGACGCTGGAGCGCTCGCCGCGCTCGCTGACCATGCTCCGCTGCCCGGTGCGGCGGGGCTCGCGGCTCTCGCGCCGATCCCCGTCGTCGCGCTCGCGCTCCTCCTCCTTGTCTCCCGCTTCGTCCTCGTCCTCGTCCTCGCGCTCCTCCTCGTCCTCCTCGTCCTCGTCGTCGTCCGGGCGCGGGCGGGTCACCAGCGGCGTGCGCGGCCTGGCGCGGGCGCGGAGGAAGACGAGCACCAGCATGACCAGGCCCACCTGCGCCACGCCGAGGACCACCACCAGGAACCAGACGGTCTTGTACCAGGCCTTGCCCTCGGCCTTGATGGTCAGCTTCGGCAGCTCCAGCGAGAGTGCCTTGGAGGTCTCGCCGGTCGGCGTCTCCACCAGGAGCTCGTGGATCTTGCCGTCGAAGAAGGTCGCGGCGAGCCTGTACTGGAGGACGTTCTGGTTGAGGATCTGCTCGGCGACCGCGGCCAGCCTCCGGCTCACCTCCTCGGCGTTCTTCGCCTCGCGCATGATGCCGTCGCTCGCCTTGGTGAGCTCCTGCAGGGTGAGCAGCCGCGCCGGCTCCAGCGTCGCGAACCCCACCGCGTGGACGATGATCCCCTTGTCCTGCGCGCGCCGGCCGAGCTCCACGAAGTGCGCCATGGTGAGGTCGGCGGTGAGCCCGTCGGAGAGCACCGCGATGTAGCGCTGCTTCGGCAGGCGGGGGTCGTCGAGCCCCTCGATGGCGTCCTTGATCGCGTCGGGGAGCTGCACCTCGGCGGCGTCGTCGCGGATGCGCAGCGAATCGGCCGCCTCCTTGGCGGCAGCGGCCGGCCCTGGATGCACGTTCTGCACCACCACGTTGGTGTAGGCGACGAGGCCGATCTTGGATCCGGCGGGGAGGCTGTCGAAGATGCGCTTGGCCGCGTCGACCGCCTGGACGAGCACCTCCTTCAGGGCGGGGGAGACCTGGATCACCAGGGTCAGCGCCACTGGCTCGCCGACCTGCTGGAAGCGCTCCAGCTTGTCGGCGCCGGTCTGCGGCACCGCGTCGACCACCAGCCGGTAGTGCTGGGGCTTGCGATCGGCGATCGGCGTCAGCGTCCCGTCGAGGTCGCTGAGGTAGACGCGGACCACGGGCGCCTTGCTCAGGTCGAGGCCGTTGATGGTGAGCACGGGGCGGCCCCGCGCCGCGCGCGCGGGTGCGCTGGTGGCCAGGGAGGCCAGGAGCGCTGCGAAGAAGAGGCCCCTGCGGAGCTGTGGCACGCTACGGTTCACCCAGGCGGATTCTGCCTCAAGTGGCGCGGTTTCGCCAGCTTCCCATCGCTGCTCACCACCGGGTAAACGCGCGAGGGGGCTCTGGCTTGCACCCTCGATCTCATCTTCCGGTGGTGAAGTGTGTAGCCTTCCCGCTTCCTGCTCGCACTCACACCCTCGCGCCAGCAAGGAGCGTTCCAGCCTCGCCGCAGGAGGCGAGCAGGGCAAGTTCGCCACGCGAGCGGGGCGAATGGTCCGAGCGTCATGCCTGGCTGGCTCGCCGCAGGCGACCTCTTGCCACAGCCTGATCAACTTCTTGCCGCAGGCCGATCAACTTGTTGATCCTGCGGGCAGCCAGGTTACACTAGGGCCGTCGTCGAGGAGCCGCGCGCGTCGCGAGATGGACCCTAGATCCCAGCCGCAGGCCGGCAGCGAGAACATAGGCCTGCGCATCACCGTCCACAACGAGGTCGACGGCCAGACGGTCGACCTCCTCTTCAATCAGTTCCCCATCCGCATCGGCCGCAACAAGATGAATGATCTGGTGCTGAGCCACCAGTACGTCTCGCAGTGGCACGCGCTGATCAGCCTGGCGCAGGGGGCGCTCTCCATCACGCAGGTCGGTAGCAGCAACTCGGTGCAGGTCGGGGAGCTGAAGCTCCGACCCAACGAGGAGGCGCCCCTCTCGGGCGGCGAGACGATCCGCATCGTCCCCTTCGTGCTGCAGGTGCAGCCCGTCGCGCTGCCGCGGGAGATGCGGCGGCCGCCGACGGGCAACTACCAGAGCGTCATCGCGCCGGCCGTGCTCTCCGACGACAGCGAGCAGGCGCTGATGGAGCGCACCGCGCTCAAGGCGATGGATCGCGTGGCCGGGCGCGTGCTGGGACGGCCGCTGCAGAGCGCGCAGGACGTGGCCACCTTCGCTGCCCGCCTGGAGGCCTCCTTCTCGGTCTTTCTCCGCTTCTTCGTCGCCCTGCAGAAGGGCCAGGAGCAGTTCCGTCAGGCCCTCGACATCAAGGCGCTCGGCCGCGAGGGGCCCAGCCCCATCGAGGAGGCCGGTGACGCCGGCGAGCTCGCCGCGCTGCTCTTCGCCGGCGAGGGCAGCGGCGCGATCAGCGCGCTCGAGGGAGCCTTCAAGAACATCATGCTGCATCAGGTCGCGCTGCTGAACGGGCTGATGGCCGGGGTCCGCTCGCTGCTGACGCGGCTCTCGCCGCAGTCGATCGGCGAGGAGGCGAGCCAGGAGCACCGCTCGCCGAGCTACCGCGCGCTCTGGGAGACCTACGAGCGCGTGCACCGCGACCTCTCCGAGGAGGACAACGAGACCTTCGAGACCATCTTCGGGCCGCAGTTTGGCAAGGCCTACTCCAACCTGATCGGCAAGAAGGCGAAGAAGGGATGAGCCAGCTCCACCTGGTCAGCGCGGGACGCAGCGAGACCGGCCGCCGTTCGTCGAACGACGACTGCGTGCTGGTCGAGCCCGAGATCGGCATCTACGCCGTCTGCGACGGCGCGCGCGGGCGCTTCGGCGGCCGCACCGCCGCCGAGCTCGCGGTGG
>JAKLHH010000318.1 GCA_022710245.1 Myxococcota bacterium | reverse complement strand
CCTACCTCTTCCAGCACCGGCCGGGCTGGGGCGCCGGGGTCGAGGTGGGCAAGACGCTGGTCTCCAGCTCGATGATCGACCGGGTCGCGGCGAAGATCGGGCGCAAGGTCTGCGAGGTCCCGGTGGGCTTCAAGTGGTTCGTCGACGGGCTCCTCGCCGGGCGCACCGGCTTCGGCGGCGAGGAGAGCGCGGGCGCCTCGTTCCTCCGCCGCGACGGGACGGTCTGGACCACCGACAAGGACGGCATCATCCTCGACCTGCTCGCGGCCGAGATCCGCGCCGTGGTCGGCAAGGACCCGGGCGAGCTCTACCGCGCCCTCGAGGCCGAGCTCGGCGCGCCGGTCTACGAGCGCATCGACGCGCCCGCCAGCCGCAAGCAGAAGGACGTGCTGAAGAAGCTCTCACCCGAGCGGGTCGCCGCGCGCGAGCTCGCCGGCGAGCCGATCGAGGCGAAGCTCACCAGCGCGCCCGGCAACGGCGCGTCCATCGGCGGCCTCAAGGTGGTGGCGCGGAGCGGCTGGTTCGCCGCCCGGCCGTCCGGCACCGAGGACGTCTACAAGATCTACGCGGAGAGCTTCAAGGGCGCCGAGCACCTGCGGCGGATCCAGGAGGAGGCGCAGGCGATGGTCTCGGCGGCCTTCGCGGCCGAGGGGGCGTGAGCCGGTCAGGGAGCGCGTCGGCGCCGCGCGGGCGCCGTCGGACCGAGCTGCTGCGACCGAGCGCTGATCGTCACGGCCAGACCGGCTGCGTCCAGGCCCTGGCACCACCCGGAGCTGTCACCTCGGCGCGCACGTAGCCGCCGCGGGCGCGCTGCAGCTCGAAGCGCGCGGCGACGCCGGTGCTCTGCGCCAGCTCCTGGCCGCCCAGGCCGACGAAGCGGAAGCGGTGCGGGGCAGCGCCGGGCTCGAGCTCGAGGCTGAGCGCGCCCCCGCTCGCCTCGAGGCGCGCGAGGCGCACGCCGGTCGTGGCGTAGAAGTCGCCGCGCTCGAGCGCCCGCCGGATGGCGCCGGCCTCCCGCGGCGCCCGCACCATCACCCAGCCGCGGTCGCCCGGGAAGACCGCCTCGCCGCGGGCCGCCGTCGCAGCCGCGTCGTCGTAGTGGTGGGCGTCGTCGCTGGCCACGCCGAAGAGCCGGGCGCCCCGCGTCAGCGCCGCGTCCCACAGCGCCACCGTCGACGGGTGCTCCGCGTCGCCGGCGTTCTGCGAGTCCTGCGCCTCGTTGGCGATCTCGATCAGCCGCACGCCGCGCCGGGCGAGCAGGGCGATCAGCCCCGGGCCCGCCGCGAAGTTGAAGTTCGGGTGGTTGAGCTGCGCGAGGCCGCCGAGCGCCTGGTTGAGGGCGAGGGCGCGCGCGTAGACGTCCAGGCGCCGGGGCGGGTCGGTCGGGAGCGGCGCCGGCGGCGGCACCTCCGCCTCGCGCACGAAGAGCGCGTTCAGGTGCAGCAGACAGGGCCGCGACTCTCGAGGCGCGGCGCTCGCCTCGCGCGCGGGCCGCTCCCCCTCGTCCCTCGCGTCGGCGGGCTCGCAGCGCTCGAAGTTCTGGGTGAGCTCGACGCCGGGGATCACCAGCAGCGGCGGCTGCCGGGGCAGCGGGCCGATGCGGTTGTGGTCGGTGAGGACCACGAAGTCATAGCCGCGGGCCGCGTACCAGCGCGCCACCGCCTCGGGAGGCGTCGCGCTGTCGCCGCTGAAGCTCGTGTGCGCGTGGAGCGCGCCCTTGAGGAGGCCAGGCGCCGGGGTGGTCGACGGCGGCGGCGCCTGCGGCGGGCGGCGCGGGCAGCCGCAGGCGAGGAGCGCGGCGAACGCGAGGGCGGGGAGGGCTCGCATGGCGGCATCATACCACCGCCTCCGGGGAGCGCGGGCCGCCCGCGCGCCGCTCCTCGTTGCCCGCCGCCCCCGCCACGCTACATTGTTGAGGGCAGAGAGGCAGAGGGGAGGTGGGGGATGGGGGACCTGCGCTACGACGTCGGCGAGGCGCGGCTCGACTACCAGGGGCGGCACCAGCCTCGCGAGCTCGGCCGCGACGCGCTGGCGGACTTCAACCACAGACACGCGCGTGCTCTGAACGCCTACGGCCTCGAGCTCGCGGCGGCGACCATCTTCATCATCGAGGAGCGCGTCAGCGGCCGCTCGAACCTGGGCGCCTTCCGTAACCAGCGGCTGCGCGAGGCGGTGGTGCTCGCGGCGGCGCTGCCGGCAGCCGCCGTCGCGCTCGACGGGCGCGGCTCTGCGCGCGGGCTCGGGCGCGTCGACCGCGCCACCCTGAACCGCCTCAAGCGCGCGAACGATCGCACGGCGGCACAGATCATGGGCGAGGTCCTGCAGCACACCGCCGAGTCCTGCGAGGTGGGCGAGGAGGTGGTGATCGAGAGCGTGATCACCGAGGGGGTGCGCGCGAAGCCCGGCGTCGAGCCCGGCGGCAACCCCACCATCCCGGTGGGGGCGCTCTTCGGCAAGGAGCGGCACTGCGATCGCTACGGCCACGGCCTCAGCGCCGAGGTGACCCGCCTCTCCCTCGGGTCCGACGTGATCGACGGGACCGGCAAGTCGGTGCAGGGGACCCACAGCTCGCTGACCGCGCTCTTCGTCAGCGAGAGCGGGTTCAAGCGGCACCTGCCCGACATCTACATCGAGCGCTGGCTGGCCGGGGCTCCGTTCCCCGAGTTCAACCCACGCCACACCGACCTGCGCGAGGAGGCGGCGATCATCGCCGAGGCCTACGGTATGCGGGACTTCCGCGAGCTGACCGCCTACTTCCTCGATCGGCCGCGCCACTGGCCAGCGATGGACCAGCTCAACGCGCTCGGGGTCGCCACGCCCTTCGACCGCGACGGCGACCTCTTCCCGGCGGTGGTGACGGGCCTCACCGGGCTGGCCTGCCCCGACGGTCGCGGCTTCCACAGCATGGTGGGCGAGATCGGGGGCAGCGCCGAGTGGGCGATCTCGGCGCTGCCGGTCGTCTGGCGGGGCGGGCAGAGCCTGGGGATGCTCACCAGCCAGAGCGCGCTGACGCGCGAGGGCGCCTCGCCCGACGCGCTCTGGGCGGAGCGCTTCAGCTACACCGAGGAGGAGCTGATCCTGATCAGCGACGCGCGCTTCGAGCAGAAGCCCTTCTTCACCGTCGACGACATCGCCGAGCACCCGCTCGCGGGCGGCGTGGCGGCCTTCGGAGCCATCTCGGACAGCGCCTTCCTCACGCCGCTCGCCGGGGTGCGCGTCGACCACGAGCGGGCGCTCCTCACGGTGGACGTGCTGGTGGTGAACTCGCTCGGGCAGCTCCAGCACTGGCGGCTCGGGCTGCGCTGCAAGGACGGCGTCGAGGCCAGCGCGGCGCGGATGCGTTCGCCCAAGCGCGCCCTCCTCGAGGGCGACCGCGCGCAGCTGGCGGCTCGGGTGGGGGCGATGGCGGAGGACCCGGCGGAGCGGCTGCGCCTGCGCCAGCTCTTCGTCAACGAGTACTACCCCGCGATCGTCCACAGCGACGGCCGCATGGTGGTCCTCGAGGGGACCGTCGCCGCGCTGATCGCCCGCGGGGCCCTGAGCGAGCACGACCGGGCCATCGTGCGGGCGGTGACCGAGGTCATGCCGCGGTGGTTCGCGCCCGTGGCCTAGCCTCGGAGCGGAGGCCCCGAGAACAGCAGAGATCCACTCGACCGGAGGGGCGCAGGATACGTGTTGAGCCTGCCAAATCCCCGTGGTATCAGTGGCCTGGACCTTTTTCAGCGGGGCGGGGCGAGCCTGACGTGCCAGCGAGCCAAGCTCGACCACGCCTCGCGAGTCCCACGGTACGTACGCACGTACGCGGACTAGCGGGCCAGGGTACCAGCGATGCTTTGCTTTCGATGCGGAAGCCCGGTCGCGGACACCGCCACCAGCTGCACCAACTGCGGGCAGGATCTCAGCGGCTCGGCGCGCCCTGATCCGGCGGCCTTCGCCGAGCTGCAGCGCAAGCTGCGACAGAGCAGTCAGGACCTCGGCGGGGCGGGCTACGCGGTGGGGACCGTGGTCTGCCAGCGGTACGAGATCAAGGACGTCGTCGGGCAGGGCCCGCTCGGGGTGGTCTACAAGGCGCTCGACCAGGAGGTCGAGGTCGACGTCGCGCTGAAGGTGATCGGCCCCGAGATCCTCCCCGACGAGCCCTCTCGCCGGCGCTGCCTCGAGGTGCTGCAGGGCCTCCGCGATCTGGTCCACGAGAACGTCGTGCGCACCTTCGACGTGGACCAGGACGGCGAGCGCTGCTTCTACGTGATGCAGTTCCTCGAGGGCCTGACCCTGCGCAAGATCATCAAGCTGCGCCGCGACAAGAAGCAGCGCTTCTCCGTCGACGAGGTCGAGCCGATCTTCTCGCAGCTCTGCCGGGCGCTCGGCGAGAGCAGCCGGCGCATGGCCCACGGCGGCCTCACGCCGGAGAACGTGATCATCCTCCCGGACCTGCTCAAGGTCACCGACTTCGGTCTGCCCCTCGCCATCCCGCGCACCGGCTACCTGGCCGCCCAGGCGGCGGTCGGGGGCGAGGCCGAGCACTACCTGGCGCCCGAGGTCCGCGCGCTGAAGAGCTACGACGCCCGCGCCGACGTCTACTCCGTCGCGGTGATCCTGGTCGAGCTCCTCACCGGCGCCGTCTTCGAGCTGCGCAGCCTCGACAGCCTCGACGTCCCCGCCGCCTTCGCCGTCGCGCTGCGCCAGTCGCTGGAGCAAGAGCCGGCGCTGCGCTTCGCCCACGCCGGGCTCCTCGGCGAGGAGCTGACCGCGGCGCTCACTGGCAAGCGCGCCCGGACCACGCAGCCCTACGGGGCCAAGCGTCGCGAGGACGACTCGCAGGCGCTGGTCTCCACCTCCGAGCTGCCCGCGCGCGCCGAGCCGAGCCAGCCCGTCGCCGCCGAGCCAGCCACCGTGCGGCTCCCCACCCTCGCCGAGACCCTGCCGCCGCCGCCGGAGATGCCGGCCATCCCGGACGCCTCGGATCCGGCGATCCCCGCCCCGACCAAGGAGTCCTCGCAGGTCACGCACCAGCTCGACATGGACGACCTCGAGTTCGGCAGCGGACGCGCCGGTCTCAAGGTGCAGCCGGAGTCGGAGTTCGAGGAGGAGATCCTGCTCCAGCCCCCCGCGCCGGCCTCGACGCAGGAGCGCACGGAGCGCGTCCCCCTGGCCTCGGTGACCCCGCCCGACGAGGAGCCCGCGCCCGGGCCGCCGCGCAGCACCGAGTCGGGCGTGATCGAGGGCACGCAGCAGATCGACGCCGCGATGATCATCGCGCCCGGCGACGACGAGGAGGAGCCGGAGTTCGACACCGGACGCATGCGGCGCCTGCGGCCGGGGGAGCTGGAGAACAGCTCGCCGGCGCTGATGAAGGCGCGCGAGACCCGCGAGGCCCGGGCGCGCGACGCGCTGCAGGCCTTCGACTTCGACGCGGCGCTCGAGGATGTCGTGGTGCAGGCCAAGGAGCCGTCGCAGCCCGAGGTGGAGTCGACCCCGCCGGTCGAGGAGGCCGAGCCCCCCGAGGCGGTGGCGGTCGCGCCGATCCCCTCCGCCCCCTCGCGCGCGGCGATGACCATCGCGCCGGAGGTGCTCGGGCGCGACGCGGTGCCGCGCCCGCTCGACGAGTGTCCGGACGTGACCCTGGCCGTGCCGCGGCCGCCGGGGACTCCGAGGCCCCCGCGGTCGCGCGTCGTGCCCGTCGCCGTGATCAGCTTCGTGGCAGTGCTCGTGATCGCGACCGGGCTGGTGGTCTACTTCCTCCACCGCTCCAGCGAGGAGGCCGCCCGGCTCGAGCGAGAGCGCAAGGAGGCGCTCGCGGCCGAGCTGGCGGCCAAGGGCAAGCCTGACGCCGCGCCCCGGGTCGCCGTCAAGCGCGCGGTCCCCGACGCTGCTCCGCCAAAGGTCGCGGCGGTCCCCAAGGAGAAGCCGGAGCCGAAGGCCAAGCCGGAGCCGAGGGAGAAGCCCGAGCCGAGGGAGAAGCCCGCGCCGAAGGAGAAGCTCAAGCGCGAGCCGAAGGTCGCGGCGGTCTCGAAGGAGAAGCCGGAGCCGAAGGCCAAGCCCGAGCCGAAGGCCAGGCCTGAGCCGAAGGAGAAGCCCGAGCCCAAGGCCAAGGTGGCCGGTGGCGGCGACAAGAAGTGCCCTGGCGGCATGCAGCACGTCGGCACCGCCGACGAGGGCTTCTGCATCGACCGCTACGAGTACCCGGGCCGGGGCAAGGTGCCGACCCAGGGCATCTCGCTCGCCGCGGCGCGCGCCTCCTGCAAGGCTCGCGGCCAGCGGCTCTGCGCGGCCCGCGAGTGGCTGCGCTCCTGCGGGAGCCTCTTCCCCTACGGCAAGACCTACGACCCGGCGACCTGCAACACCGGCGGGACGGCGGCGGTCGCGGCCGGCTCGAAGAAGGGTTGCCGCTCGCGCTTTGGCATCTATGATCTGAGCGGCAACGTCTCCGAGTGGGTCGAGGACGGGGTGGCGATGGGAGGCGACGCGAAGTCGGAGCAGGGCCACGCGAGCTGTCCGTCGCGCTCCGGGGGAGGCGCGATGACCGGGTTCCGCTGCTGCGCCGATCCGGAGTGGGATTGATCTCCTAGCGCTGTGCAGCTAGATCGTCTAGATCGTCATCGGGGGCCAGCACAACCGCGAGACCAGGAGCACGGCCGAGGGCCGCGAGGAGGGAAGCACCCATGATCGAGCGCTACAGCCGACCCGAGATGGCCGCGCTCTGGAGCGACGCCGAGCGCTACCGCACCTGGCTCGAGGTCGAGCTGGCCGTCTGCCGGGCGATGGAGGCCTCGGGGGAGGTGCCGGCCGGCACCGCCGACGCCGTCCGCGCCCGCGTCAGCCTCGACCCGGCGCGCATCCTCGAGATCGAGGCGCGCACGCGCCACGACGTGATCGCCTTCCTCACGCACGTCGAGGAGCAGGCGGGCGAGCCCGCCCGCTGGCTGCACCTCGGGATGACCTCCTCGGACGTCCTCGACACCTCGCTGGCGCTCCAGCTCCGCCGCGCCGGCGCGCTCCTCCTCGCCGACCTCGACGCGCTCCTCGCCGCGCTCGAGCGCCGCGCTCGCGAGCTGAAGGACCTGCCGATGGTCGGCCGCACGCACGGCATGCACGCCGAGCCCACCTCGTTCGGGCTCGCGCTGGCCAGCTTCCACGCCGAGCTCCGCCGGGGCCGCGGCCGCCTGGAGCGCGCCACCCGCGGCGTCTCCGTCGGCAAGATCGCGGGGGCGGTGGGCGTCTACGGCAACCTCTCGCCCGCGATCGAGGCCGCGGCGCTGGGGGCGCTGGGGCTCCGGCCCGAGCCGTGCGCGACCCAGGTCGTCGCGCGCGATCGCCACGCGGACTTCTTCACCACCCTCGCGCTCCTGGGGAGCAGCGTCGAGCGCATCGCGGTCAGCGTGCGCCACTGGCAGCGCACCGAGGTCGGCGAGGCGAGCGAGCCCTTCGGCCGCGGCCAGAAGGGCTCCAGCGCGATGCCGCACAAGCGGAACCCGATCCTCTCCGAGAACCTCTGCGGGCTGGCGCGGCTCCTCCGCGGCCACGCCCTCGCGGCGCTGGAGGACGTGCCGCTCTGGCACGAGCGGGACATCAGCCACTCCTCCGTGGAGCGGGTGATCGGCCCGGACGCCACCATCCTCTGCGACTTCATGCTGGCGCGGCTCACCGGCCTCATCGAGGGGCTCGTCGTCGACGGCAGGCGCCTGGCCGAGAACCTGGGGCGGAGCGGCGGCCTGATCTTCTCCGAGGCGGTGATGCTGTGGCTGGTCCGCGCCGGGCTCCCGCGGCAGCGAGCCTACGAGCTGGTGCAGCGGCAGGCGATGGCGGCGCTGGCGGGGCAGGGGGACTTCGCCACCCTCCTCGCTTGTGACCCCGAGATCACCGCCCACCTGCCGGCGGAG
>JAKLHH010000317.1 GCA_022710245.1 Myxococcota bacterium | reverse complement strand
GAAGCGGGCGTGGTGGATGGTGGTGCCGAGCGCGACGCGCCAGAACGCCTCGTGCGCCGACCTCTCCGGGTCCGTGGAGAGCTCCACGCCCGTCTGGAGCTGGAAGAAGCAGTCGGCGGGGAGGCGCTGGCCAAAGGAGAGGAACGGCTCGAAGAGGACCAGCCCCTTGCCGAGCCCCTTGTCCTTGTTCCCCGTCGGCAGGATCACCTCGCCGGCGAGGGAGAGGATGGAGCCGGTGCGGTGGCTGAAGAGGAGCGCCCACTTGGTGCCGAGCGTGAGGTCCCCGACGCCGGCGGTCCAGCCGCCCTCGTCGAGCTCGTGCACGGTGAAGGGGAGCACGAGCTCGAGCTGCCCCCGCGAGGCGACGCGCGCCTCGAAGATCAGCTTGCTCTCCACCGCGCCCTGCCCCCGCGTCGCGATGGCGCTGGTGAGCACCAGCTCGTCCTCGGGGAAGGCCTTCTCGGTCATCAGCGCGCGCGGGAAGTTGAGCTCGCCCCGCGGCCAGGAGCGCTGCTCCCGGCAGAACGTGCGCGCGTGCTCGACGACGCGCGCGATCTCGGCGTCGCTCAGCGCGTCGCCGAAGGCGGGCATCAGCTTGTCGAAGCGGCGGGTGGGCCCGCCGTGAGTGACGATGCCGGTCCAGTCGTGCGCGCGCTCGCGGGTGCTGAAGTTGCAGTCGGTGAAGTCGGGGAGGCGGACGGCGAAGCCGAGGACGCTGCGCTCGGCGCCGCGGCCGTGTGGGCCGTGGCAGCTCGCGCAGGCCGCGCTGAAGATCTGCGCGGCGCTGCGCTGCGGTGGGTGCGGTGAGTGCACCTGAGGGTTCCCCGCGCGCGCCGGCGCTGCGGCCAGCAGCGGCCAGAGGAGGAGGAGCCAGGCTCGTGGGTGGGGCATGAGGACTCCGACGGATGGGCTTGTTCCCGCTGCATTCTAGACCACCGGCCACGATTGTCGATCGGTTGAGCCAGCGGGCGTGACCGGAGATCCGTCCTGGCGCGGTCGGGGAGCCGGCAACCGCCATTGTTGGCCGCGCGCGGCGTGGTAAGGTCACCCCCGTGAAGGTAGCCCTCATCTACCCCCCGACCTGCGACCCGACGGCGCCCTACGTGGCGCTCCCGGTGCTCGCCGCCAGCCTGCGCGCCGCCGGGCACGAGGTGGAGCTGGTCGACGCGAACGTCGAGGCCTGCGACCGGCTGCTGCGCCCGGGGGCGCTCGCCGCGCTGGCCGCCCGCGTCGAGCGCGAGCTCGCGCGCCTCGACCGGCTCCCCTCGCTGGATCACGAACAGCAGCTCGCCTACTCCGCGCTCTGGTCTGCCCGCGGGGACGCGGCCGCCGCCCCCGCCGCCATCGAGGAGGCGCTCGCCACCCTGCGCGACGCGAGCGGCGCCCGGTTCTATGATCCGCCGCGCTACGAGGCGGCGGTCGTCACCGTCGAGAGCGCGCTCCGCCTGATCAGCGCCGCCCACCACCCACTGGAGCTCTCCTTCCGCGAGTACCGCACGCCCTTCGCCCTCCTCTCCCTGGCCGCCATCGAGGCGGACGCGCAGCCAGAGCGCGACCCGTTCCACGGCTACTTCGCCGAGCTCGGCGAGCGGCTGTGCGAGGCCGGGCTGGTCGGGCTGGTCGGGATCTCCATCGTCTTCCCGGGCCAGCTGCAGCCCGCCTACTCGCTCGCCGCGGCGCTGCGCCGCGCGCGCCCCGGGCTCGCCATCGTCGCGGGCGGGCCGGCGCTCACCCAGCTCCTCGTCGGGCTCGACCCTGGCGCGCGGGCGGACGCGCTCGGTCCCTTCGACGCCGCGGTCCTCTTCGAGGGCGAGGACGCCCTGGTCGAGCTGGCGCGCGAGCTCGAGCGCGGGCAGCGGCCGCGCGGCGTCATCGCCGGGGCCGAGGGCCGCGACCTGGCCACCCTGCCGCCGCCGGACTTCGCCGGGCTGCCCCTCGAGCGCTACCTCTCGCCCGAGCCGGTGCTGCCGTTCGACCTCTCCCGGGGCTGCTACTGGGGCCGCTGCGCGTTCTGCCACTACGGGCTCACCGCGCGCGGGACCGCCTGCTACCGGGAGCGGCCCCCCGCCGCGGCGCGCGCGCAGGTCGCGGCGCTCGCGCGCCAGCACGGGTGCCGGCTCTTCTACCTCTCGCAGGACTCGGTCGCGCCGCGCACCCTGCTCGCCTTCGCGCGCGCCGGTCACGAGGTGGGGGGCGACCCGGTGCGCTGGTCGACCGACCTCCGGCCCGAGCGCTGCTGGGGAGAGGCCGAGTGCCGGGAGCTCGCCGCGGGCGGCGCGCTCAGCGTCTCGCTCGGAGTGGAGTCGGCCTCGCCGCGGCTGCTCCGGCTGATCGACAAGGGCATCACCGTCGACGAGATGCGCGGGGCCATCGGCAACCTGGCGCGCGCCGGGATCGCCGCCGAGCTGATGTGCCTCACCGACTTCCCCACCGAGACGCGCGCCGAGGCGCTCGCCACGCTGGGCTTCGTCGAGGCGCTCCGCGAGCAGGTCTCGCTCTTCATCTGCGGCGAGTTCGCGCTCACCCGCGGCTCGCGGGTCGCGGCGCGGCCAGGCGAGTTCGGGGTGCGCGAGCTCTGGCGCGTCGAGGGCGACCAGCTCGGCACGGGCCTCTTCTTCGAGGAGCGCCGCCCGGCCAAGAGCGACGACGATCGCCTGGAGATCGACGACGCGGTGGGCGAGCTCGCGCGGGGGTGGCGGCTGCGTCCCTACCCCTGGGCCGGCGCCCTCTCCACGGCCCACAGCATGCTCTGGTACGCCCGCTTCGGGCCCGGGATCTTCCGCGAGCTCGCCGGCGCGAGGCCGCCGCGGGTGCCGGGCGCGGCCTGGCGGACCGCCGCCGCGCGCTTCCACGTGGCGCGCGTCGCCGAGCGCTCGGTGGCCCGCGAGGAGGAGCTCTGGTCCTCGCTGATCTACGAGGAGCGGCGCGTCTCGCCCGAGGCGTACCGGGCCCTGGCCGGCGCGCTGCCCCGCGCGAGGCCGCGGCCGGGGCGCTGGCGGTACCTCGCCGGGCACGAGCCAGAGCCCGCGCGCTCGCGAAGGGAGCGGACATGACCCCCCGACGACCCGATCGACCCCGACGGCCAGCTCCGGGGAGGCCCGTGCGACCTGCTCCGGCCCCCCGGGGGGATCGACGTGACTCGCCGCAGCCGCGCGCCGCCCCGACGTCGCCCGACGCACGCGAGGACCGACAGGAACGACAGGACCCGCAGCCGCGCGCCGTCCCGACGTCGACCCACCCACGCAAGGACCGACAGGGACGACAGGACCCGCAGCCGCGCGCCGTCCCGACGTCGACCCACCCACGCGAGGCGCGAGAGGGACGACAGGACCCGCAGCCGCGCGCCGTCCCGACGTCGACCCACCCACGCGAGGACCGAGAGGGACGACAGGACCCGCAGCCGCGCCCCGCCCCGACGTCGACTCACCCACGCGAGGACCGACAGGAACGACAGGACCCGCAGCCGCGCGCCGTCCCGACGTCGACTCACCCACGCGAGGCGCGGCGGTCGCTGTCTCACGTGGGCGGCGCTTGCGAGCTCGCGGGCGCCCCCGCCGAGGCGCGCCTGCTCGCGCACGCCCTCGAGGTGGCGAGCGCGGCCCCGCCGAGGCGGGGTGGCGCCGAGGGTGAGGACGACCCGGATCGCGTGCACGTGCACGGCTTCCACAGCTACCCGGCGCGAATGCACCCGCTCACGGCGGGGCGCCTGGTCGCGTCCCTCACCGCGCCGGGCGCGCTCGTCCTCGATCCTTTCTGCGGCTCGGGGACCGTGCTGGTCGAGGCGATGCTGGCGGGCCGCGACGCGAGCGGCGTCGACGCCAACCCGCTCGCCGTCGAGCTCTCCTGGCTCAAGATCAGGCCTCGCGATCCGAGCGCGCTGGAGGCGTTGCCCGGGCTCGCCCGGCAGCTCCGCGCCGAGGCCGACCGCCGGCGCCGGACGCGCGCCGGCGCCACGCACCGCTACCCGGCCGCCGACGTGGCGCTCTTCGAGCCGCACGTCCTCCTCGAGCTCGACTCGCTCCACGCGGGTATCGCGCGCCTCGAGGACGAAGCCGCGCGCCGCGACCTCGCCCTCGTCCTCAGCGCCATCCTGGTCAAGGTCTCGCGCAAGGCGGCTGACACGTCCGACGCCGTGGCGCCACGGCGGGTCTCCGCTGGCTACACCTCCCGGCTCTTCGCGGCCAAGGCGGGCGAGCTGGCGCGGCGGCTGACCGCCTTCCACGCCGCGCTGCCCGCGCCGCCGCCACGCGCAGCCGTGCGCGAGGGTGACGCCGCGCGCCTCGAGGGGATCGCGCCGCGATCGGTCGACGCGGTGATCAGCTCGCCGCCCTACGCGGCGACCTACGACTACCTCGCGCACCACGAGGCGCGCCTGCGCTGGCTCGGGCTCGACCCCCGCGGCCTCGCGTCGCGTGAGCTCGGCGCGAGGCGTCGCTACGCCCAGCTCTCGCCCACGGCGGCGGTCGCCGCCTGGCGTCGCGAGCTGAAGTCCTTCCTCGCCGCGATGGGGCGCGTCGCGCGGCCGGGGGCGCCGCTGGCGCTGCTCGTCGCCGACTCGGCGGTGGGGACCGGGCCGACGGGCTGCGTCGCGCTCCGTGCCGAGACCGCGGTCGCCGAGGCGCTGGCCGAACTGCCGCTCCGCCTCGTCGCACGCGCCTCCCAGCCCCGCCCGCACTTCCACCGCGACACCCAGGCCGCCTTCCGCGAGGCGCCCCGGCGCGAGCACGCGCTCCTCCTTCGGGCCGAGTAGCACGGCTCTGGTCGACGCGGCCCGTCGCTGGCCCCGCTGGCGCGGTGAGTCGTGCAATCTCGGGGTGCAGGCTCGAGACCTGCCCCCCGCGATTGCTCAGTTCTGTGCAATCTCGCCCTGGAGTCTTCAGACCTCCCCCCGAGATTGCGCAGATCTGTGCAATCTCGCCCTGCAGGCTGGAAACCTGGCCCGAGAGATTGCACAACGCGAGCGCTGCCTCCTCCCATCGAGCCCTCAGCGCGACCAGGTTCCCCGCGCGACCAGGTTTCCCGCGCCGACCAGGTTCTCAGCGCGACCAGGTTCTCAGCGCGACCAGGTTTCCCGCGCCGACCAGGTTCTCAGCGCGACCAGGTTCCTCGTGCGGCCGGTTCTCGACCGAGGCGCGACCAGGTTCCCCGCGCGACCAGGTTCTCAACGCGGCCTCCCCCGGGCTTAGCTGGGAGCGACGCCAGGCCGCCGCCGCCCGCGCGTCATTGTTGCGCAGCGCACGCAGGATACAACTGGCTTGCGCAAGGAGAACGGCTCGGCTAGGTTGTGCGCTGCACAAGGAACCGGAGGTGACCGATGAAGGCGAGCTACAAGGTGGGGCTGGCGCTGATCCTCTGCTACCTCGTCGCCTGGCTCGACCGGATGGCGATCGCGCTCACCATCCCGGCGATGGAGGGCGAGCTGGGGCTCGAGCCGCAGACGAAGGGCTACATCATCAGCGCGTTCTTCCTCGGCTACGCGCTCTTCCAGGTGCCCGGCGGCCTGCTCGCCGATCGCTTCGGCCCGCGCCGCGTGATCATCGCCGCGCTCAGCTGGTGGTCGTGCTTCACCGCGCTCACCGGGATGATGCGGAGCCTGCGCAGCATGATCGCGGTGCGCTTCCTCTTCGGCGTCGGCGAGGGCATCTTCCCGGCCTCCGTCTGGAAGGTCATCTCGCAGTGGTTCACCAAGAAGAACCGCGCGAGCGCCAACGCGCTCATCATCTCCTCCATCGCCGTCGGCCCGGCGATCACGCCCTTCGTGCTGGTGCCGCTGCTGAAGCACGTCGGCTGGCGCGGCACCTACTACTGCATCGGCCTCCTCGGCGTGATCTGCGTCCTGGTCGCCTGGCGCTACGTCTATGACTCGATCGAGGCGGGCCGCGGCGTGGGCGCCGAGGAGCTCGCCGAGTACCGCGCGGAGTCCTCCTCGGCGGTGGCGAACCTGGAGGCGACCGGCGACCAGGCGAGCTTCGCCAGCATCCTGCGCACGCCGCTGGTCTGGGTGATCTTCTTCGTCGGCGTGATCGGCAACGTGGGTCTCTACGGCTGGCTGCAGTGGCTCCCCGACTTCTTCAAGAAGGAGCACCACCTCGAGGGCGCCGCCTACATGTTCGCGACGGCGACCCCGTGGATCGCCGCCTCCGTCGGCTGCGCCCTCGGCGGCTTCATCTCGGACCGCTACTTCCGCGGGCGGCGCAAGTACCTCGTCGTCCTCTGCCAGCTCGGCGGCGTGGCCGGCCTCTATGCCTTCACGCGCGTCCAGGGCGCCGGCCTCGTCACCGGCATGGCGTTCCAGGCCGTGGCGGGCTTCTGCTTCTTCATGGGCACCGCGGCGATCTGGAGCCTACCGGTGAACCTCCTCCCCGCGAAGGTGATGGGCACGGCCTCGGGGCTGATCAACACCGGCGGTCAGATCGGCGGCGTGCTCTCCGGCGTGGTCATCGGCACGTACATCAAGATGCAGGGCGGCAACTACATGAGGATGTGGGACGTCGTCCTCGCCGCCGGGCTCGTCAACGCCGTGCTCGTCCTCGGCGGCATCTGGGAGAAGAAGGCCGCTGCGCCGGTGGTGGCGTCGGCGAAGGCGGCGTAGGTCCTGCCCGCCGAGTGAGGCTCAGCACCCCCAGCTGAGGTCCAGGCCCGCCCTGGCCGGTCGCGCCGGGTGCGCCAACCCACCGGAAGCTCGACGTGCGAGCGCGGTCCAGATCTTGAGTACTGCTCCGGCATGGTCCGCCGCTTCCCTCTGGCTCTGCTCGTGACTCTGGCTCCGCTCGTGACTCTGGTGCTCGCTGCCGCCTGCGACGAGCTCGGTTCGAGGAGCGCCCGGCCGCCGCTCGTCGCGCCCGCGTCGACGGCGTGCGCCGTGTCGGCGCTGGACAGCGACGGGGACTGCGTCGCGAACGCGGACGACCGCTGCAGCGGCACGCCGGCGGGCAAGCCCGTCTGGAGCACGGGCGAGTGGGCGGGGTGCGCGGGAGGTCAGCTCCACGACGGCGACCCGCTCGCCCCCGGGCCCGGCTCCACGACCGACGCGGGCCCGTCGCCGAACCCGACCCCGACGCCACCGCAGCCGAGCGCACCGGACCTCGGCCCCACGCCGAACCCGACCCCGCCCGGCGTCCAGCTCACCGCGACGGAGAAGGACCTGGTCGACTCGATCAACACCGCCCGCAAGCAGCTGGGGCTGAGCACGCTCACGGTCGATCCGCTGCTGATGTGCGCCGCGCACCTGATGATCGCCTCGGGCGGCTGCGACCACTACGCGGGGGGCACCTGGAGCGACCGCGCGCAGAAGTGCGGCGTGAGCAGCCAGGCCGCCTTCTACGTCAACGAGATCATCGCGCAGGGGCAGCAGGACGGCGCCGAGTGCGTCGACTCCTGGAAGATGAGCCCTGGCCACTGGAAGGGCCTGACCCACCCCAAGGCGAAGACCATCGGCGTCGGCGTCCGGCCTGGCGATCACTGCTGGGTCGCGATGTTCGACTGCTGCATCATGGGCTCCGAGTGAGCCCTCGCGCTCCCCGCCCGCTCGGCGTCGGCGCGTCAGACCTCCTCACTCACCTGCATCGCGGGTTGCTCAGCTCGCCTTCTCGGCCAGGCGCGTCGCCCAGCGGCCGAGCAGCGGCAGCGTCAGCCCCTGCCCCAGGTAGGCCTTCACCATCAGCACGATCCAGAGGGCGACCCCGCCGAGCTGCACCAGGCTGTGGAGCAGCAGCGTGCCCCCGAACCCGTCGAGCGGCGAGAACGCGGCCGCGATCGCGCCGACGATCATCGCCGCCACCGAGACCACGAGCCAGGCCGCGTTGAAGAGGATCGACTGCATGGCGTGGAAGCGGATCTTCGGGTTCTGGCTGTAGGGCACCACCACGAGGAAGATGATGCCGG
>JAKLHH010000316.1 GCA_022710245.1 Myxococcota bacterium | reverse complement strand
CCATCGGATCGAAGGATCTGGTCCAATCCGATGGCCCATGTCTCGGATGGCGAGCAAGTCCACACGTCGAGCAACATGGTCAGTGACGTAGGGTGGGCGAGCCAGCTGGTTCCGTCCCACTGATACGCCGCACCAGGGCCCGCGCCAATGCCGACGATCCAAACGTTCGTCGACGAGCTGCCGGAGATGCCCGCCACTATCCCGGAGACCGTCGTCTGCAAGGACCACGTATTACCATCATAGTGGTGGACCTTGCCAACGCCCTCGACGGCCCAGATGTCCAGCGCCCCTGCGCCCCACACCAGATCACCGTCACCTTGACTGCTCCAGCTCGTGCCATCGAAATGAAGCAGCGGCCCCCCGCCAGCCCAGATGCTCTTCGAGGACACTCCCCAGATGCTCGCCACGAAAATGCTGTTCGTACTCGCCTGCAGAAACGTCCCGCCTGTGTAATGGAACAGCGCCCCCTTGTGACTTCCTATCCAGATGTCCGTCGGCGAGGTCCCCCAGACGGCATTCAGCAGTTCCGTCGTCGGCGCCGGCGTGATGAGCTGCCAATACCGGCAACCGGACTTGTCGAAGGCGCAGCCCTTGCTGCAGGCCAGGGTGCCCGTCGCGTACCCCAGGCCCGCGCACGTCTTGCCACCGAGGTCCGCGCCCTCGCACTCCTCGGTGCCGTTGCGCTTGCCGTCGCCGCAGTACGGTGCGACCGGCCCCTTGTCCGGCGGCTGTGTCTTGTCTGGGCTCGCGGTCTTGTCCGGCACCTTCCCCTTGTCCGGCGGTCGCTGATCGGACGGCTTGTCGCCGCTCTTCAGATCCGCGAGTGGCTGCCCCGCCTCTCTCGCGGCATCCCATGCCGGCCCATCCGGCCTCGCGTCGACCCGCACGCAGTAGTGATTCTCGTCGCACGTGAGCCCCGCCGCGCACGGGTACCCGACGCCGCAGTACGTGGGATCCCGCTCCATGCACGCACCGCAGACCAGCAGCAAACCCACCACCGACAGCCAACGGATCATGAGAGACCCCCGAGGAGCTGACCGGCCCGCACTGTACATGAGCTGCCCCCGCGTTGAGAACCCGGATGTTCGATGCCGGGTTATCGACACCCGGCGCGCGAGGTTGCGTGCCGCCGCGGTCAACCCGGTGCCCGGTGCCGCCGACGGCTCTCCGCCCCTCGGGTGTCGGCCCCGGGACCTCGTTCAGATCGAGGAGCCCGCCGGCCCGCTGCCAGCCCACCTGAAGCAGCCAGGTCGTCGGCCGGGCCACCGGCCAGGGACCGGGCGGCGGACGCCAGCCATGCCGCCAGCCGTCAAACCACTCCGCCGAGGAGAGCCAGTCGATCCAGTCGCGGTTGACCACCTCGCCGCGCTGCGACCGGTGCCGGCGTGTGTTGATGCAGACGTAGCGGAGCGTGTTCCGGGTATCGGTCGGGGTCTTCAGCGCGCGGGAGTAGTAGCGCTCCTTGATCACGCGCCCCTTGCGACCGAGCGCCTTGTTGATCGCCCGCGCGATGCGGATGCCGAGCGCACGAAGGCCCCTGGAGAGCGCCTCGGCGCTGTCAGCCTCGACGATGAGGTGCAGGTGCCGTCGCTCGATGGCGAAGTGGACCACGCGGAAGCCCTGCCGCGCCTTGCCCGCCGCCAGCGCGTCGAGGATCGGCCGCCCGATCTGCCGGCCGCGGAGGTTGGGCAGATCGAGCTCGACCTTCCACGTCACATGGAGCGGATGGCGAGGCACGCACCTCGGCCGGCGGGTGTGCGGCGGCTCCTTGGCCTTGCCCTTCGGGCGGCCGGCCCCGCGACGCCGGCCGCCCCAGGTGCGGACGGGGAGCTCGAGCTGCTCGCGCCGCACCTTCGAGCGCTTCGGGGTCTGTCGGAGTCGCCGCATCATGGACTTGATTATGGCGAATCTCTCTAAATGCGTCAAGCCCGAAGTGGAGCTCGACCTCGTCACACGGGCGCCCCCCAGTATCAAAGTGGCAGGGATGTCCCTGCTGGTGCCACGGCCCCGACCTGTGCCACCCTCGGCGTCAAGGAGGGATCATGGGCGACCGCACCTTCATCTACTTCTTCGAGAACCGCCAGCCACTGACCCGCCCGGCCGTCGCGGCGCACATCGAGCACCTGCGCGCGCTCGACGACCGCGGGGCGCTCGTCCTCTGCGGGCCCTTCAAGGACGGTGAGGGAGGCATGGTCTGCGTGCGCGCGGCCGACGACGAGGCCGCTCGCGCGCTCGCCGACGGCGACCCCTTCGTCGCGCAGGGCTTCAAGACCTACCGCCTGCGCGAGCTCGAGCGCGCCGAACGGAACAACAACTACCTGGGTTGAGTCGCCAGTGACGAACCGGCGCTGCATCGCCTCGCTGGTCGGCCTCGCGCTGGCATGGATCGCGCTCGCCTCCGCGTGCAGGCAGCAGCGACCGGCCGTGCGCGACGCCGGGCAGACCGCGCGCCCGGCGCATTCCCTGGCCACGCCGGACGCCCAGCAGCACGCCCGCGCCGTGAGCACGCCGTCGCACGGTCGTGCACCGCTCCTCGGGTTCACTCCCTGGCCCTACGCCGCGACCCAGGAGGCGATCGCCTGGACCTACCGCGCGATCAACGAAGCCGGGGACCTCGTCTCGCACCACCTCGAGGAGGGCGTGCCCTGGCCGGAGGCCCTCGCCGGCGAGCCCTTCGCCCCCGGCTACCAGCGCTCGCTCGACGAGCGGCGCGCCGCCACCGGCGCTGGCAAGGTGGTGTTCCTCTCGCTGAGCCCGATCAACACGGCGCGGGATGGGCTCGCGCTCTACCGAGACGCCGCGATCAACTCACCGCTCCCCGCGGCGTGGGCGACCCGCGAGCTCGACAGCCCGGAGGTCAAGGCCGCCTACCTCGCCTACCTCCGCCGCATGGTCGAGCTCTTTCACCCGGCGTACCTGGCCGTCGGCGTCGAGGTGAACCTGCTGCTGCGGAACCGGCCGGCGCTCTGGCCTCGCTACCTGGAGCTGCACCGACACGTCTACCGGGAGCTGAAGCGGAGCCACCCTGCCCTGATCATCCTCGCCTCGCTCGACGTGAACCCGCTCCTCGACGGGTACTCCTCCGACGACCACGCGGCGCAGCGCCGCGCGCTCAGGGAGCTCGTGCCGTACGTCGACCAGCTCGGCGTCTCGCTGCACCCCGCGCTGAGCCTCCACGGCGCCGACCTCCTCCCGGCGGACCTCTTCGATCAGGTCTTCGCGCTCGCGAGCAAGCCGATCGCGATCACCGAGTGCTCGTACCCCGCTCAGGAGTGGTCGATCACCGTGCGAGGCGCGAGGGTGACCATCAAGGGGGCGCCGGGGAAGCAGGAGGCCTTCGTCTCCCGCCTGCTCGCCGCGGCGGAGGCCCACGGCGCGCCCTTCGTCGTTTACTTCACCATCCGCGACTACGACGCCCTCTGGGTCACGCTGGGCCGCAGCGACGCCTCGCTGCCCTGGCGCGACACCGGCCTCTACGACGAGGCTGGGATTCCTCGCCCGGCGCTGGCTCCATGGATCGCACGCCTGCGCGCCGCGCGCGCGAGCAGAGGAGCTCGGAGGTAGCGGAGGCCCGGAACGTCCGGAGGCCCGGAAGGGTCCGGAGGCCGGAGGCCCGGAAGGGTCCGGAGGTCCGGAGGTCCGGAGGCCCGGGGGGCGAGGAGGCCGAGGTAACTCAGTCCCCCGACGGCATCAGCGCGCCGTGGACCGCGGCGCCGACGACGACCATGCGCTCCGGCGGGATGACGACCCGCGGAGGCTTGTTGAAGAAGGCCGCGACCGCCTCCTGCACCGAGGGGATGTAGCTCGTGCCGCCCGAGAGGTAGATGGCGTTCAGGTCCTGCGGCCGCATCTTCGCCACCGTCAGCGCCTCCTGGCAGCTCTCCAGCGACCGCTCGACGATGCCGCGGGTCAGCTCGGCGAACTTCTTGCGCGTGACGGTCCACTCGAACGCGGCCTCGGTATCGCCCTTGCGGATGGCGCCGGGCAGCCGCACCACCGCCTCCTCCAGCTGGCTGAGCGCGCGCTTGGCGCTCTCGCAGGCGACGAGGAGCGCCTGCCAGTGGTGCGCCTGGTTGCGCAGCTCCACCTTGTGCTGCTGCCAGCAGGCGTTCGCCGCCGCGGCGGCCAGCGCCGAGTCGAAGTCGTCGCCGCCCAGCCAGCTGTCGCCGGAGGTCGCGACGACCTGCATCGCCTCCGCGCCCAGCTCGACCACGGAGAAGTCGAAGGTGCCGCCGCCGAAGTCGTAGACCGCCACGCGGCCGTCGCAGGCCTCGTCGAACATGCAGGCCATCGCGGCCGCGACCGGCTCGTGCAGGAACTCGACCACGCGCAGCTCCGCCGTCGCCGCGGCCGCCGAGAGCGCGCGCAGCTGGCGTTCGCCGGAGGTCGCGGGGACGGTGAGGATCACGTCATGGACCGGGCGGCCGAGGGTGCGCTCGCCGACCAGCCGCAGGAGCTTGAGGAGGTGCGCGCAGGCCTCGGTGACGCTGAGCTGCCGCCCTCGCGAGTGGAGGACGATGTCGTTCTGCCTGCCGGCCGTCGCCTTCATCCCGAGCTGCGCCAGGTAGGGGCCCAGCGCCGGCTCGTCGAAGCGGCGACCGAGGAGCCGCTTGGGCGACGCGATGACGTTCTCCACGTCGGTCGAGAGCATCCGCCGCGCGTTCTTGCCGAGCACGACCTGCCCGTCGGCGCGGAAGCCGACGACCGAGGGGATGTCCCAGTCGCCGCCGGGGAGCTTGAGCACCGACACGCGCCCGTTGACCACCGTCGCCACGCTGGAACGCGTGGTGCCGAGGTCCATCGCCACCGCGGTCGGCGTGTCGGCGGGGAGCTCGAGGAGCGGGAGCTCGGCCTCGGCGCCCGTGGGCAGCCGCGGCGCCGCGGGACGGATCTCCCTCGAGACCGGCCGCCGCGGAGCAGTCACCAGCGGCGCTGGTGCGCCCTCGGTGCGAGGCGCGGCCAGCGCGGGCTCGCGCGCGGGGCGGCGGGGCGGCTCGGGTTGCGCCTCGACGCGGGCCGGCGTGACGCTCCGCGGACGGGGCTGCTCGACGGGCGCGGCGGCGTGCGGCGCGGAGCGCGAGCGAGACGGCCCCGGCGGGGGGAGTGACATCCCGGCGGGGGGCGGCGGCAACGCCGACGGTGACGGTCTCGCGGGCGGAGGCAGCGGCAGCTCGAGCAGCTCCGCGGGCTGGACCGGGACGAGGATGGGCACGGGCTCGAGCTCGGGCACGGCCTCCAGCTCTGGCACCGGCACGGGTGTCGGCGCCGGCTGCTTGCCTCGCCCTGGATGCGGCAAGAGCGGGTGGTCAGGCTGAGCGTCGATCAGGTTCATCTGGGCCAGCTGCCCGAAGAGCCCCCGCAGGTCCCCGAGGAGGCGCTGCAGGAAGACCTCGTGCTGCTGGATCCGGGCGGTGGCGTTGGCGAGACGCTCCTCGAGCATCTGCTGCCGCATCACCAGCTCGCCCAGCCCCACGGGCGTGATGCCCGCGGGCTGCGGAATCGGCGTCGGATAGGCGGGGAAGGACTGCGCCAGCGCGTCCACCGGGATGCCGGGGTAGCTCGGGTGCTGCTGCAGCGGCGCCTGAGGGAAGCCCGGCTGCGGCATGAAGGGCTGCGGCGCATAGCCGCCGTAGGGGCCGGGCGCAGCCTGGGGGACCGCGGCGAAGGGGCCCGTCGTGTTTGGCGCGGGCCCCTGGGTGCCCCCGTTCGGCGGCGCGGAGAAGGGGCCGGCCACGTTGGGGATCGACCGCGACGGCGTCTGGGATGTTGCTGCCGCTACCGCCGCCGCGGCCGCCGAGGGGATGACCTCCTGCAAGCCCGTCGTCGGGCGCACCGCCGGGTCCACGTGCCGCAGCTCCTCCTGCACGGGATCGTCGAGGCCGAAGTCGAAGAGGTTCTCGCTGAGCTGGAACTGCAGCTCCATCTCCATCAGGTTCTGGCCAAAGGCGCGCTCGATCGCGTCACGGATCGCGTCAGGGCCAGCCAGGAACGGGCGCACGTTGCAGCGGGTGCGCACGCGGAGCGTGTCGTAGAGGAGCTGGTTCTGGACATCGGACATGGCGATGTCGAGGAACCGGTTCTTGGTGTCGTACGCGAAGGGGAGGCACTCGTGCTCGCGGCAGAACGCCTCGGGGAGGAACGCCAGCGCCTCGGGGGCGAAGGTGACCGCGCCCAGGTCGATGGTCGGGAGGTGGAGCTGCTCGCTCAGCGTCCGGACCAGCTGGTCCTCGGTCACCAGGCGCATCTCGACCAGAGTGCGGCCGAGCGGCTTGCCCCACTGCTCCTGCTGGATGAGCGCCGAGCGCAGCTGAAGTCTGTCGATGACCCCCGCCTCGACCAGCATCTCGCCCAGGCGCTTCTTCTTCTTCGTCGGCTGCATCCACACTCCCCGCTGACTCGTGGCCCCGCTGGGCAGCGGTCAACGGATGGAAGCCCGATCTTAGGTGCCTCTTCGCCAGTTGTCGATACGGTGCAGCGAACGGTATTATGATACTGCATCCACATCAGGAGCAAAGCTTTGGCGAGCAAGCCGCCCACGTCGACGGAGCAGGGCGAGGCGCCAGACCTCGCCCCTGAGCTCGCGGCCCTGATCGACTCCATCGACTCGAGGCTGGAGCAGCTGGACCTCTTCACGCTGCTCGAGGTGGACCTGAACGCCGACCGCGCGGTGCTGCAGCGGGCCTACTTCAAGCGGAGCATGGTCTTCCACCCCGATCGCTACTTCAACCGCAAGATCGGCCCCTACAAGAAGAAGCTGGAGCGGATCTTCGCCTACATGAACGCCGCCTACGAGTTCCTCAAGGAGGACCGCCGCCGCGCGGCGTACCGCAAGAAGATCCTCAACGCGCGCGGCGACAACCAGGCCACCCTCGGCGGCCGCATCATGGCGGTCCAGACGCCGAAGGGCCTGACGTTCGTCATCACCGACGAGGCGAGCTTCTACGGCCCCGACGACGACGCGGCCAGGGGCGAGCCCGAGGGCGAGGCGTCCGCCGGGCAGCCCGACGGGCGCCAGGTCGCGCTGCCCCAGAAGCAGTACGCGCTGCCCCGCCTTCGCCGCCCGGCCGCCGCGAAGGCAGCCGCCCCCGAGGAGCCAGAGGCGCACGCCAAGCCCTCCCTCGCGCCGGACGTCGAGGCGATGCTGCGCGACTTCCTCAGGGACGAGAAGTGAGCCAGCCCAGGTAGCCCACCTGCACCTGCGAGCTCGGGCCCAGCTCGCCCAGATCATAGAGCAGCAGGGAGTTGGTCGGCCGGGCGTAGTCGAAGCCCTTGCTCACCGAGCGAAAGAGGCCGGCGCCGTTCGCCGAGGCGGTGAGGCTCCCCGAGACGGCCGGGTGCTCCAGCACGAGCAGCCCCTGTCGTGCGCTGGCGCGCGCGGCCACGTCCTCGATGATCAGCTCCAGGGGGAGCTCCAGCTCGTCAGCGCAGAGGCTGCCGAACAGCCCACCGAGGCCGGTGGCGAGCTCGCGATAGGCCACTCCCTCGGCCCGCGAGCAGGTGGTCCCACCCCCGTCGATCGGATAGGGCACCAGCGCGTAGGCGGCGGCGCCACGCAGGTCGCCCGCGGTCGCGCCCGGCGGGAGCTCGCTCCCGGATCGCGCCACCCCCGAGAGCAGGTCGGTCAGCGGCCCCAGGTAGCCGCGCACCCGCGCGTGGTCCACGGCCGAGAGCTTGTCCGGGACCCTGCCGTCGGGGAAGAGCGCCTCGAGCCCCGCGTCCTCCACGTCGGACGCGAGCACCACCGCCACCTGCGCCCCCACGCGCAGCCTCAGCGGGTCGTCGGTGCCCGGCGGGAGCACCGAGAGCAGCGCCCGCCTCGCGCTCTCCACGCCGCGGCTCGCGCCCGCCGCGCCCTGCTCGCCCGGCTGCAGCAGACAGGCCTGAAAGCAGG
>JAKLHH010000315.1 GCA_022710245.1 Myxococcota bacterium | reverse complement strand
CCTCAGGACGACGGCTCGAAGGCGAGCTTCAGCTCGCTCAGGCCGCCGGTCGAGTCGCTGCCGGTGTAGGTTCCCGCCTTGAGCACCGAGAGCAGCTGCGAGCCCTTGAGGGTCACCGTGCCGATCAGGTCGTCGGTGCTGCCGTCCTCGTCCTCGACGACGAACTCGAGCACCGAGGCGGCGGCGATGGGCACGTAGGTGGTCTCGTCCCAGACCGGCTCGTACTCGTCGTTCTTGGTCGTGGTCGCGACGGCCAGCTTGGCGTCGATGTTGAAGGTCACCAGAGGGTCGGGCTTCTTGTTGCCGCCGTCCCAGTCGACGCCCTGGTTGTCGCTGGTGACCTTGGCGGAGATGATGGTGACCTTCCACTTGGGCGACGAGAAGGGCGGCACGCACGCCTTGCTGAAGCAGACGGCGTTGCCGCTGCACTCGGAGCTCTTGGCGCAGTCGCCGCAGACGCCTCCCGCGCCGCAGATCTGGCTCGTCGCGGTGCAGCTCAGGCAGTTCCCGCCGAGCGCGCCGCAGAGCTCGTTCTGGTTGCCGGGCCTGCAGGTGTTACCCTCGCAGCAGCCGCTGCAGCTCGCCGGGTTGCAGGTCGGCGCCTGGTCCGGTTTGAGCGGAAGGTCCACGCGCTGCTCCAGGCGAGCGCCGTCCGCCGCGCGGAGATCGCCGCGATCGCCGGCGGCGTCCACCGCCTGATCGCCAGCCCTGGCCTCGGGGAAGGTGAGCCCGCTCGCGTCGAACGAGCAGCCCGAGCACGCGCCCAGCGCCAGCAGCGCGGCGAGCGCCAGCACATGGTGGCGGAGCACAGGGGAGGGTCGTCCGGGCCTCATCAGCTGGATTCTTGGTACCACCAGGGCCGCAAGTAAAGTATGTTTCGTCCGCTCATGGCTGCGACCGGCATCTGCCTGCTCTACATGGGAGGACCCGCGACCCTGGACGAGGTGGCGCCCTTCCTGCGCCAGCTCTTCTCGGATCGCGATCTGATCCGGCTGCCCGGCGGCCGGCTCCTGCAGCCCGCCTTCGCCCGGCTGATCACCCGGCTCCGCGCCCCGCGCGTCCGCCGCTACTACGCCGAGATCGGCGGCGGGTCGCCGCTCGGCCGCATCACCTCGCGCCAGGCGGAGCTCCTCGCCGCCGCGCTCGCGCCGCACGGCGAGTTCCGGGTGGAGATCGCCATGCGCTACAGCGCCCCCCGCGCCGACGCGGCGGTGGCCCGCCTCCTCGCGGCCGGGGTGACCCGCTGCCTCGCGCTGCCGCTCTATCCCCAGTACTCGGGCGCCACCACCGGCTCGAGCTTCCGCGACCTCGACCGCGCGGTGACCGCCGCCGGCGCGCGCCTCGAGCTGACGCGGCTCGAGGACTTCCACGCCCACCCCGGCTACCTCGACGCGCTCTCCGCGAAGGTCGCTGAGGGCCTGGCCAGCCTGGGCGAGCCCGCGCCGGCGGTGGTCTTCTCGGCCCACAGCCTGCCGCAGCGGATGATCGACGAGGGGGATCCCTACGAGCGGCAGATCCGGGCCACCGTGGACGGCGTGGTCCGCCGGCTCGGCCTCCAGCGCTGGCACCTGGGCTTCCAGAGCCGCAGCGGGCCGGTGCGCTGGCTGCAGCCAGAGATCCAGCAGCTCCTGGACGGCCTGATCGACGGGGGCGAGCGGCGCCTGCTCCTGGTGCCGGTCAGCTTCGTCTCCGATCACATCGAGACCCTCCACGAGGTGGACCTGCGCATGCGCCCCGCGTGCCTCGCGCGCGGCGCCACCGCGTTCGCGCGTTGCCCTTCGCTCAACGACGACCCACGCTTCATCGAGGCGCTCGCGCGCCTGGTGCTGGAGACATGTCAGCGACCACCGATCGCCCAGCAAGCGCTCCCCACGTCGTGATCGTGGGCGGCGGCGTGGCCGGCATGACCGCCGCGCTCGCCATCGCCGACACCGCCACGGCGCGCGGGCAGCCGGTCCCGGAGCTGACCGTCCTCGAGGCGGAGCCGCGCGTCGGCGGCAAGGTGCAGACCTCCCGCGAGGAGGGCTACCTCTGCGAGTGGGGCGTCAATGGCTTCCTCAACAAGGAGCCGCGGACGCTCGAGCTCTGCCAGCGCCTCGGCCTGCAGGGCGAGCTCCTCCCGGCCGCGGGCGCCTTCAACAAGCGCTACATCTACACCCGCGGCAAGCTGCGCGCGGTGCACATGCACCCGCTCAAGTTCATGTTCTCGGGGCTGCTTCCGCTCGGCGCCAAGCTGCGCATCCTGCGCGAGCCCTGGGTGAAGACCCCGCCGCCGGCCGACGGCGCCGACGAGTCGATCGCGGCCTTCGCCCGCCGCCGCATCGGCCCCATCGCGGCGCAGGTCCTGGTCGACTCGATGCAGACGGGGATCTACGCCGGCGACCCCGAGCAGATGAGCGTCAAGGCCTGCTTCCCGCGCGTCGTCGAGGTGGAGCGCGAGCACGGCAGCCTGATCCGCGGCATGATGCGCCTCGCGCGAGAGCGCCGCGGCAAGGGCGAGCCGCTGCCCGGCGCGGGCCCGAGCGGCCACCTGACCAGCTTCAAGGGCGGCATGCAGGTCCTCGTCGATCGGCTGGCGACCGAGCTGGGCGCCCGCGTGCGGCTGCGCGCGCCGGTCCGATCGGTCGGTCGCGAGGACGGCCGCCTGGGCGTCGCGCTCGAGGGCGAGAGCCCGCTCAGGGCCGACGCGGTGGTCCTCGCCTGCCCTGCCCACGCGGCGGCGCGCATCACCGCCGGGCTCGACCCGGCGCTCGCGGCGGTGCTCGGCGAGATCCCCTACCCGCCCATGGCGGTCGTCTGCCTCGGCTACCCGAACGAGCGCCTGCGCCACCCGCTGGACGGCTTCGGCTTCCTGACCCCGCGCGCGGACGGGCTGCGCATCCTCGGCGCCCTCTGGGCCTCGGCGACCTTCCCCGAGAACGCCCCCGAGAGTCACGGCCTGATCCGGGTCATGCTCGGCGGCGCGCGCGACCTCTCCATCCTCGAGCTCTCCGACGAGGCGCTGGTCAAGCTCGCCTGCGAGGAGATCGATCGGGTGCAGGGCCTTGACGGTCCGCCCGCCTTCGCGCGCGTCTTCCGCCACACGCTCGCCATCCCGCAGTACCTCCTCGGCCACGAGGACCGCCTGCGGCGCATGGACGAGCGGCTCGCGGAGCAGCCGGGGCTGCTGCTGACCGGCAACGCCTACCGCGGGATCGGGGTCAACGACTGCGCGCGCAACGCCTGGCCCATCGCGGAGGCGGTCCTCGCGGGGCTCGCCCGGGGGTAGCGCAGCGCTGCGATCTGGGTGGATGAGAGGAAGGAGCTACCGCTTCGGCGGGGTCTTCACCTCCTTGATCGGCACCACGATCGGGCCGCTGAGGCTGACCGCGGCTGGCTGGCGCCCTGCGGGACGCAAAGAGGGCGGCGGGGTGTGCCAGGACCGGCGCCGGCGCGCCCGGGAGCCGAGGAGGTCGTCGCGGGCCGCGCGCGGGGGGCTGCCGCCGTGCGGACGGCTGGCCGCCGCCTGCACCTGGTGCTGGCGGCTGCTCCCCGACCGGAGCGCCTGGGGCTGCGTGTCGCCCTCGGAGAGGTCGTCGAGCATGGTGAGGAGCGCCGTGCCATCTCCGAAGGGGCGGCGCTTGCTGAGCGGCGGCTGCAACGGGATCGCCTCGCCGATACAGACCGTGCGGCCAGCTGGCTGGGCTGCCTCGAGCTCCTCGAGGTCGAGCGAGTGCACCAGGGCGCGCAGCTCGCGCTGCTCGGCCTCCACCTCGAAGAGGTCCTGGAGCACCCTCTCGGCGAGCTGCCGGGCGCCGTAGAGCGGATCCGCCTGGACCAGCGCTCGCTGCACCTCGTCATGGAAGGACCGCGCGCTCTGGAAGCGATCCTCCGGGTTGGGCGAGAGGGCGCGCAGGCAAGCCAGGTCGGCGGCGCGGCTGATCCCGGGCCGGTAGACCGAGGGCCGGATCCTCGCGTGCGACCGCAGCTGCTGGCGGACCAGGAAGGGATCGGTGCCGGTGGTGAACCGCTCGCCCGAGAGCAGCTCGTAGAGGAGGACCCCCGCGCTGAAGATGTCCGACCGCTGGTCCTGCCGCTTGCCCTCGAGCGCCTCGGGGGCGATGTAGCCGAGGTGACCGAGCACCAGGCTCGGCTTGGTCTGGAAGGTCTTGTGCTTGGAGAGGGCGAGGCCGAAGTCCGCGAGCTTGATGGCCCCATCGAAGGAGACCAGCACGTTGGAGGGGCTGACGTCGCGGTGGACCATGCCGAGCTGGCAGCCCGCCTCGTCCGTGCGCCGGTGGCAGTACTCGAGGCCCGCGAGGAGCTCACGGACGATGTAGAGGGCCGCGGCGATGGGCAGCGGCCGCTGGCGGCTGCGAGTCATCAGCTGCCCCAGGTTGCGGCCCTCGACCAGCTCCATCGCGATGAAGTACTCCTCATCGACCCGGCCCACCTCGAAGACCTGCACGACGTTCGGGTGGTTCATCGGGATGACCAGCCGTGCCTCGTCCCGGAAGCGGGTCAGGAACTCCGGATCGCAGCTGAGGGTCGGGAGGACCTTCTTGATGGCGAAGAACTTCTCGATACCCCAGAGGCTACGAGGCACGGCGATGTAGACCTCGCCCATCCCGCCAGCGGCGATCCGCTCGATCAGGACATAGCGCCCGAAGCAGCGAGGGGTGCTCACGGCCTCAGGGGAGTTCAAGGTGCATGCCAGCCCCGCGGACGCCGGGCACACCCCCGGAGTGGCTCAACCTCTCTGGATCGCTGGCCCGCGGCGGAGCCGGCCGGGCCAGGTGGGACGGGGCGCCGGGGTCTGTTGACCCTGAGTCGACGCCTTTCCCCCCAGTGCGATAGCACAGGAGAGGTGATCCAGCAGACCACGATTTCGATCGGAAACCGATGGGTACGGGTGGTGGTCGGGGAGGCGTTCACCCCTGGCTTGCGTGCTGCGGGCGCTGCTGCGAAGACCCAATTTGCCCTGCTCGCCTCCTTCGGAGGCTGCGCGGTGAAGGGCAAATTCGCACGGGTCGCGACTGTCAGGCAACAGACCGGGATTACCATCGCGGGGGGGCGGGTTGAGGGTCGAAGGCGGTGGGGCGTGCATGGCCCCCAGGTCTAGCTTCCCCACATGTTTCGTGATAGGAACCCCAGGAACGACGGTCAGGATCGAAGGTATCGACTGCCAGAACAGAAGGCATTCCTTAGGAGGAGAGTTCGCTATGCTGAATAGATTGGCCATGACGATCGGGCTCGCGTCGATGCTGCTCGTCGGCTGCGAGAACCTCAAGCCGATTGGCTCGCGAGGCTCGGCGTCCTCGAGCGGCGGGAGCTACACCCCGGGCAAGGGCGGCGTGAAGCTCGAGATGTACATCATGTCCAAGTGCCCCTATGGCGTGATGGCCGTCCAGGGCTACAAGCCGGTCTTCGACGAGATCGGCGACAAGGTGGACTTCCACCTCGACTACATCGTCAGCGAGGCCAACGGCCAGTTCAACTCCCTCCACGGCGAGCCGGAGGTCAAGGGCAACATCCAGCAGCTCTGCGCGATGAAGCACTACCCGAACCCGAAGCAGTGGATGGGCTTCATCGACTGCCAGAACAAGAACTGGCGGAGCATCCCCGAGGGCTGGGAGCCCTGCGCGGATCAGGCCCAGATGGACAAGGGCCGCCTGAAGTCCTGCATCGACGGCAGCGAGGGCAAGGACCTGCTGCGCGAGTCGATGAAGCGCGCCCAGGCCGCCAATGCCCAGGGCAGCCCCACCATCCTCCTCGCCGGCGCCCCCTACGAGGGCGGTCGTGAGAAGAACGACTTCATGCGCGCCATCTGCGGCAAGCTGAGCGGCGACAAGCCCGCGGTCTGCACCAAGATCCCGGAGGACATCGAGGTCAGCGCCATCGTCCTCACCGACAAGCGCTGCAAGACCTGCCAGACCGCCGGCCTGGAGGCCAACCTGAAGGGCCGCTTCTTCCCCAAGCTGAAGGTGAAGAACCTCGACTACGCCGACGCCGAGGGCAAGAAGCTCTACGCCGAGCTGGGCATCAAGATGCTCCCGATCATGCTCTTCGAGCAGGGCGTCGAGAAGGCCGAGCGCTACAACACCATCGCCCGCTGGATGCTCGATATCGGCAAGAACACCAAGTACAAGCAGCTGCGCATCCCGGCGAGCTTCGACCCGACGGCGGAGATCTGCGACAACAAGATCGACGACACCGGCGACGGCAAGGTCGACTGCGACGATGACACCTGCAAGAACGACCTCATCTGCCGCAAGGAGATCCCGAACAAGCTCGACGTCTTCATCATGTCCCAGTGCCCGTTCGGCGTGCAGGCCGTGGACGCGATGAAGGAGGTCCTCGACAACTTCAAGGGCAAGCTGAAGTTCGACGTCCACTACATCGGCGACAAGACCGACAAGGGCTTCACCTCGATGCACGGCCAGGGCGAGGTCGACGAGGACATCCGCCAGCTCTGCGCCAAGAAGCACTACGCGAAGAACAACAAGTACCTCGGCTACCTGTGGTGCCGGAACAAGAACTACCGCGCCGAGGACTGGAAGCCCTGCGCGACCGACGGCATCGACGCGGCCGTCATCGAGAAGTGCTTCAAGGGCGAGGAGGGCCAGAAGCTGATGGCCGCCGACCTCGAGGTCGCCAAGGCGCTGCAGATCTCCGGCAGCCCGACCTGGCTGGCGAACAACAAGTTCAAGTTCAGCGGCGTCGCCGCCAACGACATCAAGAACAACATCTGCCAGCACAACAAGGAGCTGGCCGGCTGCGAGAAGACCCTGACCGAGAAGCCGGCGGCCGGGGCTGCGGCCGGCGGTTCCTGCGGGCAGTAAGACGTAGTCGCGGGGCGCGGGAGACCGCGCCCCTCCACCTCTCGCTCCACCCTCGCTCCCCGGAGCTCGCCATCCTCGCCGCCCTCCGCATCACCTGGGAGGCCTTCCTCTACAGGGTCCAGAAGCGCGAGGCGAACAACGTCCTCAGCAGCCTCGCCCTCGCGGTCGCCTTCCACCTGCCGTGGCTCGACGTCGCCTACCGGGCGGCCTACGCCGTCCTGCTCAACGTCTACATCTACCTGATGAACGACTACTGCGACATCGACCTCGACCTCGCCTCGCCGCAGAAGGACCGGCGGAAGGCGCAGTACATGGCGGACCACCGCTGGGCGGCGCGCGGCGCCCTCGTCGGGCTCGGCGTGATCCTCCTCGCCACCGCGACAATCCACTCGTCGCTGCTCGCGCTCGCGTTCGTCTCCAACACGGTGATCGTCTACATCTACTCCGCCTGGCTGAAGCGCTGGCCGCTCGTCGACCTGGCGATGATGGGGATCTGGGGCGTGACGATGGCGCTGGTCGGGCTGCCGACGACGGCGCTGCCGGCAGTCGCCGAGGTGATCCCGGCGTCGTGGCGGGTGCTGGCCCCGATCACGGTCGGCGCCGGGCAGGCCGCGGCGGGCGCGGGCGTGCTCGGCTGGAAGCTGGTCGGCCTCCTCGGGCTCCTCTGCTCGAGCTTCGAGGTGATCCAGGTGGTGCGCGACGAGCCGGGGGACCGCGAGACCGGGATCATCACCACCGGCGTGCTCCTCGGAGCCCGGCGAGCGGCGTGGCTGTTCCGGCTGATCGTGGCGGGCTCGGCGCTCTACGGCGGGGCAGTGGTGGGGAGCTGGGCCGCGGTGGCGCTGCTCGCCGCGGGGCTGCTCCCGCTGACGCCCGAGCGTGCGGATCGCACCTGGGACCTCTGCCGGCTGCTCTTCGGCGCGGTCTGGGCCGCGATGCTCGCGCAGGTCTACCTGCACCACCTCGCGTAGCTTCCGGTCTTCATACCCTCTGCGATCCGATGCGCGCACATCGGCTGCAGCCGCGGTCGACGATTTCGGCTGTGTGCACTACCAGTAGCCCGCGCACCCGCCCCCA
>JAKLHH010000314.1 GCA_022710245.1 Myxococcota bacterium | reverse complement strand
CGTGGCGACGCCGAGGCCGAGCACCAGCACGAGGGCGAGGCGCGAGAGCTGGCGGGGTGCGAGCATGGCCCTGCCGGATGCAGCGGCCGTGCCACAGCGCGGGCCAGCCGAGACGCGCGCTTGCCAGAGGGCAGGTGTCCGCCTGGCGCCTGGCGGGGCCACCGCCGACGGGGAGCGCTGTCCCCAGCGCCGGGTCTCCGCGGCTCAGTGGAGGCTGAAGGGGTAGCTGGTGGTGATCGGCGCGCCGCTGAAGGGCGGGAAGCGGAGCGAGCGCCAGTGAAGAGCGCGATGTCGGGCGGGGGGGGCGCCGCTCAGCCGCGTCGCAGCAGCAGCGCCGCGTTGACGCCGCCGAAGCCCGCCGAGGTCGAGAGCGCGACGCGATAGTCACCCCGCCGCGGCTCGCCGGCCACCAGGTCGAGGGGGATCGCCGGGTCGGGCCGGGCGAGGCCAGCGGTCGGCGGGAGCAGCCCGCGCTCGAGGACGAGCGCGCAGAAGACCGCCTCGATCGCGCCGGCGGCGGCCATGCAGTGCCCGATCGCGCCCTTGATGGAGTTCACCGGGAGCGAGGCCGCGCGCGGGCCGAAGACCGCCGCCAGCGCCTTGCCCTCCATCAGGTCGTTGTAGACGGTGGCGGTGCCGTGCGCGTTGACCAGGTCCACCGCCTCGGGCGTCAGCGCGGCGTCGGCGAGCGCCGCGCGGATGGCGCGGGCGAGGCCGCCCCCCGTCGGATCGGGGCCGGTCAGGTGGTGGGCGTCGGCGCTGAGGCCGTGCCCGGCCACCTCGAGGATCTCCGCCGCCCGGTCCTCGCAGCGCTCGAGGAGCAGCAGCGCCGCGCCCTCGCCGACCGCGAGGCCGGCCCGGCCCGCGTCGAAGGGCCGCGGCGTGGCCGCGTCGAGGGCGCGCAGGCCGCCGAAGCCGGTGTGCACCATGGTCGAGAGCGAGTCGACGCCGCCGGCGACCACCGCGTCGCAGCGGCCCTCGCGGAGCCAGGTGAGCCCGAGGCCCACCGCCGCCGTCCCCGAGGCGCAGGCCATGGAGAGGGTGATGACCGGGCCATCGGCCCCGAGGAGCCGCGCCACCGCGGCCGCGGGGTCGGTGAGCGACGGCTCGGCCGGGCGGTGGGCCGGCTCGCGCTCGAGGCGGACCTGCTCCTCCTCCCAGCTCCGCACCGGCCCCTGCGTGGTGCCGAGGCAGACCCCGAGGCGCGGCCGCTCGCCTCCTCGCCGCTCACGGTGCGAGCCGAGCTGCAGCGCCGCCTCGACGGCGAGCGCGGTCGCGCGGTCCAGCTGGCGGCCGCCCGGTGCGCGGGAGAGCGCCTCCTCCGGCACGCGCGCCGCGCGCGCCCCCTCGGGGAGCAGCTCGGGGCAGGAGCCGACGCGGCTCTCCCCGCGGAGCAGCCCCTCCCAGAGCGCCTCCTCGCCAGCGCCGAAGGCGGTGAGCACCCCGCGCGCCGCGAGGCGCACCCTGGTCCGCGTCGCGCTCCTGCCTGCCTGGCCGGCGCTCATGCCTCCGCCTCCCAGAAGTCGTAGAAGTTGAACCACTGCTCCGGGTAGGCGCGGATCATCTGCGCGTAGAGCGCGGCGACCCTCGCGGTGAGCGCGCGCACGTCGCGCTCGCGGTCGCCGGTCCGCTCGGGCACCAGCGGCTCCTCGACCATGATCCGCACGCCCCGCCCCTCGAGCGGAAAGAAGACCGGCACGATGGGCGCGCCGCACGCCCAGGCCAGCTGCGCCGGCCCCGCCGCGAAGCTCGCCTCGCGGCCCGCGCAGGGCACGCGCAGCCCCGTGCCCGGCGGCGGCCGATCGACCTGCAGACCGACCAGCTCCCCGCGCGCCAGCGCCGCGCGGAGCTGCAGGCTGAGCAGCGGCGACTGCCCCGCGTAGACGACCCGCAGCCGCTGATCGCGGAGCGCGGCCTCGAGCTGCTGAGCGCCGGCGTCCGGCTCCGCGTTCATCACCACCGTCACCGGCGGCAGCCCGTGGTGCGCGAGGAGGTAGGGGCCGAGCTGCCAGTTGCCGAGGTGGGCGGTGGCGAGGATCAGCCCCTGGCCGGCGTCCAGGTAGCGGCGCAGGCGCTCGAGCCCGGAGACCACCGCGGGCAGGCGCAGCTCGGCGCCCGCGTGCAGCCGGTAGGCGTTGGCGACGCAGCGGCAGTAGTTGGTGAAGGTGCGGAACGCCGCCCGCCGCCGGCGCAGGCCGCGCACGCCGATCAGGCGCTCGAGGTTCCGCTCGATCGCGCGCCGCACGTGCGGCACCTGCGCGTAGAAGAAGGCGGCCCAGAGCGGCATCGTGGCGTGCTGGACGCCCACGGGCACGTTGCGCAGGCCCCAGAGGAGCGTACGTCGCCAGGCGGCGCTCTCCAGGTGAGAGCGTCGCGCCTCGGCCGGGCTGCGCGGGACCCCCACGTCCCGCCGCTCCCCCGCGCTGCCGACGCTCATGTCGTGGTCCTCTCTCGTCGCGACGGCCGCGACCTCGCCTCGAGCAGACCGCTCACCCTGCAGCTGCCGATCCCTGGCGCGAACCTCAAGGTGCGCTCCCTCGCTCCGGGACCAGGAGCAGGTGATCGAAGGCGAGCAGGCCGCCTGCCGGGGCGGTGTAGCCGGCCGGGGTCTGCACCGCGAAGCGGAGCGCGTTGCGGCCCTGCCGCCAGAGCCGCGCCTCGGTGGAGAGGCGCAGCGTCTGCCAGCTCCCGACCAGCTTCACGGACGGCAGCTCGCGGCCGTTGACGGTGACGGTGACCGGGCGCCCGCGCAGGCGCGGATCCATGACCCGGACGCGGATCAGGAGCTGGGCGGCGAAGGGCTTGCGCCCCAGCGTGAGCTGCAGGCCGGCGACCGGCGCGCTGGTCACGCACCAGCTCGCCTCGTGGTACTCGTCCGAGAGCATGCTCGTGGTGTTCACGCACTCGCCCCAGCCCTCCTTCAGCCCGCGCCGCGGCGGGGTGAAGTCGAGCCCCGGCGCCCACCAGGAGCCGAGCCCGCCCAGGCGGCTCAGCGTCTCCGGCACCCAGAGGAGGTCGGGCGCCTCGACGAGGAGCCGCGCGAGCGGTCGGATCGCGCGTCGGTCGCCGAGGAAGCTGAGCCCGGCGAGCGCGCGGAGGCGCGTCTCGGCGTGGGGGTCGTGCTCGGCCCACCCGAGGAGCACGGGGTAGATCCGCCGGTCCTTCAGGCGAGCGCCGATGCGCCCCAGCGCGAGCCCGAGCCGCGGCCTGAGGTGCCAGTAGACGGCCGCCCTGAGCAGCGGCCCCACGGCGCGCCTGTCGCCGACGAAGCCGAGGTAGTGCGCCGCCCGGTTCTGCACCTCCCAGTTGCTGCTGTAGAGCGCCTGGACCAGCGCCGGCGTCGCCGCGGGGCTGTCCACGCGGCCGAGCGCGACGCCGGCCCGCATGCGCAGGTCGATGTCGGTCGTCGTCAGCACGGAGGGGAGCACCACGCGCGCGCGGGGGTCCTTCACCTCGCCGAGCGCGATGGCCGCCTCGGCCGCGACCTGCTGGTCGTCATCGCCCACCGCCATCCAGAGCTGCTCGGCGACGCTGCGGTCCTGGAGCTGGCCGATCAGGCGCGCCGCCTCCTGGCGCCAGCGCGAGGCCTGCTCGCGGTCGAGGAGCAGCGCGGCGAGCTGCGGGAGCGCGCGGCGATCGCCGATGCGCCCGAGGTCGATCGCCTCCGGGCGGTCCTTGTCGACCGCGGTGGCGACGGAGCGGATCTGATCGAACCAGCGGCCGAGGAGCTTCTGCAGCCGGGTCAGCTCCGCGGTCCGCCGCGAGACCAGGTTGCTGCGCTCGCGCGGGTCGCTCTCCAGGTCGTAGAGCTCGTTGGTGGAGCGCCGGAAGTCGTGGATCAGCTTCCAGCGCCCCTGGCGCACCATCTTCTTCGAGTAGATCTCGGCGAAGGCCGGGCGATCATCGTCGCCGCTGCCGAGGAGCGCCGGGACCAGCGAGCGGCCGCGTACGGTCTCGGGGATGCGCTCGCCGAGGAGGCCGAGCACCGTCGGCACCACGTCGACCAGCTCCACTGGCGCCTTGACCACCGCCGGCTTGACGCCCGGGACGCCGATGATCAGCGGCACCCGCACCTGCTCCTCGTAGAGGCTGGAGCCGTGGTAGTAGCCGCCGTGCTCCTTGAACTCCTCGCCGTGGTCCGAGGTGAGGATGAAGATGGTGGGTCCGGGGAGCTCGGAGACCGCCGCGAGGAGGCGGCCGATGGAGAGGTCCACGTGGCCGATGCCGGCGTCGTAGCGGTCGACGTCGTTGGGGCCGAAGGGGAAGGCGGCGCGCGCGCGGTAGGGCTCGTGCACGTCGAAGTAGTGCACCCAGAGGAAGAGCTTGCGCTTGCCGGCGCGCTGGAACTGCTGCAGGTAGGAGAGGACCTGGTCGGTGAGCGGCTCGGCCTCGCGGTGGGTGGTCTCGGCGTAGTCGAAGCCGAAGTGGATCTGGCCGTAGCTGGTCGCCTTCTCGTCGTCGCAGAAGAACATGCTCGAGTTGTAGAAGGCCGCGGTGGTGTAGCCGCGCCCGGAGAGGATGCGCGCCAGCGGCGGCGGCGGCTTGGGCAAGAGCGGCAGCGTCGAGCGGAGATAGTCGCCGGTGTGGAGCGAGGGGACCGAGTAGCAGGTGAGGGGGATCGGGCAGTACGCGCTCTCGAAGCGGACCGCCTTGGCGGCCAGCGCATCGATGTTGGGGCTGGTCGGGCGCCCGTAGCCGTAGGTGCCCAGGTGGTCGGGCCGCAGCGCATCGATCGAGACCATGACCACGTTCGCGTTGGCGACGACGTGCCTCTTGCTCTTGCCCTTCTGGCTGCCGGCGGAGGAGAGCGCCGAGTCGAGGAAGAGCGGCGACTCGCTGCGCACCTCGAGCGGCAGCAGCGAGATCAGCTTGCTCGCCACCACCGAGAGCTCCAGCACGCAGTAGCGGAGGTGCTGGTCGACGATCAGCGCACGCCGCGAGAGGAGCGTGCCTCCGATCAGCGAGGCGAGGAGCGCCCCGGCCAGGGCCGCGCGCAGCCAGCGCCTGAGCGGCGGCCGGCCGGCGGGGAAGACGCCGCGCCAGAGCGCGACGCTGCCGAGGACGCCGGCGAGGAGGTAGCCGCCGAGCAGCACGAGGTGGAGGTACTGGTAGAGGCGCTGGTAGAGGTGGGCGTCGGCCTGGAAGAGCACCTGGGCGCCGGCGAGGAGGCCGAGCCCGAGCCCGAGCGGCAGCAGCCGGCCATGGGACGCGATCGCGCGGCGGCCCACCCAGAGCCCGAGGCGGCAGGCGCCTCCGGCGGCGAGGGTCAGGGCGATGGTCAGCAGCACGCGGACCCAGACCGGGCCGAGGAGCTCAGCCGCCTTGTGGCCTCGCGCCATCTCGCGGAGGAGGAGGGCGATCACCGGCGCCGCGAGCGCGGCGAGGATGGCGCTCGTCACCACGTCCTCGTGGCGCGAGCGGAGCACGCGGGCGAGGGCGCGCCCTGCGGCGCGCAGCGTGGCGAGCGCGGCGCCGAGCACCGCGCCGGCCGCGACGAAGTGGGTCGCCACGGTCCCCAGCACCACGAGGGCCACCTGCAGCCCGAGGTTGCCGGGTGGGAACGCGGAGATCTCGAGGATCGTCGCGAGCAGACTGGAGCCGAGCCCGCCTAGCGCGCCCGCCACGATATGGCGGTACCACCAGTGCACTGGTGCTGCGATACCATGCCGGGAGGCCGAGGCGCAATCGCCCCGTAGGTGGGCGAAGCGCGCAGCGCCGGGGGAGAAATGGGCCTTGTATCGCTGCCTCTCCCCCCGGTGTCTACCGCGAGCAGCGCTGCCCAGCCCCGGTCAGCGCGGCGCTGGCTCTCCGCAGGCCGGTATACGATAATATCGATCCCGACCGGGTCGTGCGCTGGCTCGCTCGCGGGGGAGCTGGACGGCAGCCAGACAGTCCCGGAGGAAGGCGAGGATCCTCCATGCGAACGAGCTCACGGACCGTCTGGCGGCTGGCGCTGGGCATCGGCCTCCTCATCATCTGCACGGCCTGCGGCTCGACCACCGGCTGTCAGGGCTGCACGCCGACCGCGATCCCGGGCGGCTTCCCGCAGCAGCACCGCTTCGACAACGCGATGCAGGTGCGCGTGAGCTCGAGCGGCGTCGACTTCATGGAGAAGAACTTCTCCAGCCTGGTGGAGATGCTGGTGCCGGGCGGCCTCTCCTTCACCATCCCGCCCACCGACTGCGCCTCGGACAGCCAGAAGGTCTGCTGCTCGGGGCCGGCCTGCACGGCGACGATGGACATCACCAGCGTCTCCCTGACGCCCACCCCGCAGAGCACCCTCCAGCTCGACCTCCGCGCGCAGCTGAAGACCAGCGCGATCAAGTTCGAGAAGAAGCTCCTCTTCTACTGGCTCAGCTGCGACGTCACCTTCGACTCCACCAAGGCCGCCCCCACCTCGCTCGGCGTCCTCGCCGACGTCAACCTGGTCGTGCAGCCGAACGACGGCAACAAGCTGGCGGTCCAGCGCGGCACCACCACGCTGGAGGACTTCAGCTGCAGCGACGTCACCATCTCCGGCGGCATCGACTGCACCATCGCGAGCTGGCTCTGCAGCTTCTTCGAGGGCACCATCAAGCAGCAGCTGGTCAGCACGGTGGACTCCACCCTTGACGGCATGCTGAAGAGCCTGCCGATGGGGCAGGAGGGGCGCTTCGACGTCGCCAGCTTCCTCTCCTCGTACTCGCCGAGGACGACCGGCCTGGTCGACTACTTCCTCTGGGCCGGCGGCTACGCGCAGTCGGAGAGCTCCGGGATGTCGCTCGGCGTGATGGGCGGCTTCCGGGCAGCCAAGCAGAGCGCGTGCGTCCCCGACTGCGAGCAGCAGGGGGCGACCTGCAGCCCGCCGCAGAAGAGCGCGATCAGCCGCTCGCCCGCCTTCCGCGGCAACCTGCGCCCCGACGGCAAGCCCTTCGACGTCGGCATCGGCATCGATCACAAGGCGCTCGACGTGGCCGCCTACTCGATGTACGCCAGCGGCGGGCTCTGCCTCGACATCTCCACGGAGACCTTCCCGCAGCTCTCGAGCGACATGTTCGGGCTGCTGGTCCCGTCGCTGAAGGCGCTCACGGGCGGCCAGTCGGTGCCGATGATGCTCTCGGTGCGGCCGCGCAAGCCGCCGACGGTGGAGCTGGGCAAGGGCACCTCGCACAAGGGCGCCGACGGCAAGGTGGTGATCGACGACCCGCTGCTGAAGCTGAAGGCCAAGGAGTTCGCCGCCGACGTCTACGTGCAGCTCGACGAGCGCATGGTGCGGCTCTTCACCATCGTCGGCGACCTCGAGGTGCCCGCCCTGCTCACGGCGGACGCGCTCGGCAAGCTGCAGCCGATGATCGGCTCGCTGGAGAGCGCGCTCAGCAACGTGCGCGTGGAGAACGCGGAGCTGATCACCGAGGACACCGCGACGCTGGCCAAGCTCTTCCCCACGCTCCTCGGCGTGGCCTCCGGGTTCCTCTCCTCGGGCTTCGACCCCATCGCGCTCCCCAGCGTGCAGAACCTGAAGCTCCTCCTCGACAGCGGCTCCATCACCAGCACCGACAGCAACACGGTGCTCGGCATCTTCGCCAACCTCGGCCTGGTCTCCACGACCAGCTACACGCTGCCCGACGAGCGCGTCGAGACCGAGGCCAGCCAGGGCGAGCTGCGGGTCCCGCCGGGCTCGGAGTTCCGCCTCTCGCCGCGCTTCGACCCCTTCGCGGGCCCGGCGGTGACGCTCAGGCTGGGCGCCCGCGTGCCCGCGGCGCACGCGGGCCTGCCGGTCGAGTACGCCTACCGGATCGACGGCGGCTTCTACCACCCGTGGAGCGAGGGTGACCGCGTCGTGGTGCAGGACCCGGTCCTCTGGATCCAGGGCGAGCACACGCTGGAGGTCGTCGCGCGGGCCAAGGGTCGCCCGCTCACCACCGAC